>CAZGCG010000012.1:0-23346 GCA_964524205.1 uncultured Sphingobacterium sp.
ATTTTTGTATTCTTCAGGATATCAACCTGTTATAAATTATCTATTTTACCTGATTAATGATTCAACTGCCTTGTCAACCTTTTCAAAATTGAAGCTTTTCAAGATCTCCTTAAATGATGCATTGATCTGTTCATTGCACAGGTTCCCAATACTACCTTCGTGTGTATGTTTAACAATACCAGGCGCCTTAAATTCGCCCTTTTCGATTGCTGCCCCAACTTTTTTATAAGCTTCCCTGAAAGGTAGACCGTTTAAAACCTCTTCGTTCACCGCATCTACACTAAACAAATAAGCATATTTCTCATCCTTAAGGATATTCTCTTTAATTCTGATAGACTGCAACATAAAGCTTGTCATTTCCAGACATTCATTTAATGATCTGAAAGCCGGAAACAGATTCTCTTTCAGTAATTGGAGGTCACGGTGATAACCTGATGGCAGATTTGTAGTCATCAGGGCAATTTCATTCGGTAAAGCCTGTATTTTATTACATCTGGCACGAATCAGCTCAAAAACATCGGGGTTTTTCTTATGAGGCATTATGCTGGAACCGGTGGTCAGTTCATCAGGGAAACTGATAAATGCAAAGTTCTGATTAATGAACAAACAGGCATCCATAGCCAGTTTAGCCAAAGTTGCCGCAACGGAAGACATTGCCTGAGCCAAAATACGCTCAGTTTTTCCACGACCCATCTGGGCATAAACTACATTGTAATTCAGCGAATCAAAGCCCAATAATTCAGTGGTCATGGTACGATTCAGTGGAAAAGAAGAACCGTATCCTGCTGCAGAACCCAATGGGTTTTTATTGCAGATTTTCCAGGCAGCCAGCATCAGCTCCATATCATCGGCAAGGCTTTCGGCATAAGCTCCGAACCATAATCCGAAAGATGAAGGCATCGCAATCTGCAAATGTGTATAGCCCGGAAGTAATTTATCCTTATGCTCTTCACTTTGTGCAATCAGCTGAGTGAACAGAATGTCAGTATTTCTGACCAGTTTCTGAATCTCACTGCGAAAGAACAATTTGAGATCTACCAGAACCTGATCATTTCTGGACCGTCCGCTGTGAATTTTTTTGCCTGCATCACCGATCCTGCGGGTAAGCAATAACTCTACCTGGGAGTGTACATCTTCCACATCATCTTCGATGCTGAATTTACCTTCCTGAACTTCTCTGAAAATTTGTTTAAGACCAGCCTGAACCTGTTGCAGATCCAGGCTATCCATTAAACCAACGCTTTCAAGCATACGGGTATGGGCTAATGAACCCAATACATCAAACGCAGCAAGCTGATGATCCAGCTCCCTGTCATTTCCAACAGTAAACTTTTCTACAGACCTTTCAGTTTCTGTTTCCTTTTGCCAGAGCTTGCTCATAGAACTGCTTTAAAATTTGTGAAATACTGTGCTTTAATTGTATCCCATTCGGATCTCAAAATACTGTAAAAAACGGTATTTCTGATGTATCCATTATGTATTTTCATGTGCTGACGTAATACCCCTTCGCGGGTAGCGCCAATTCCCAATAATGCCTGGCGTGACTGATGATTACGTTCATCTGCTTTAAATTCTATTCTGTTCAGCCCCAAAACCTCAAAACCATAGGTCAGCATCAGGTACTTCATCTCCTTATTCAAACCGCTTCCCTGAAAATCACGTCCGATCCAGGTCCAGCCAATCTGCCCCCGTTCATCTCTCCAGGAGATCTCTGCAAGTCGGGTGCAGCCTGCCACCTTATTGGTCTTTTTATCAATGATTACCCAAACTGCACTTGTGCCATTTTCACGGTCAGAAATCGCTTTTTTAATATATTTAATCAGCTCTTCCGGCTTCGAAAGATCCTGAAGGCCATAAATCCAAAGGCTATCATCATCTGCTACCTCCTGCAATGCTTTTTCATCATCAAGCTCAAGCGGACGAAGCAAGGCCCTTTCACTTTCCAGGGTAATATTCAAATCCTTTGCCATTACAGAATCTTCGTCAATAATTTTATATAGAGGTCTATTCCCTCTTCTATTTCTTTTACATAAATATACTCATCAGCCATATGTGACCGAGCCGAATCTCCCGGACCCATTTTTAATGAAGGAATATCAAGCAATGCCTGATCACTTGTGGTAGGAGAACCATAGGTTTCCCTGCCCAAAGCAATTCCTGCCTTAACAATCGGATGATCAAGGCTAATTGAAGATGGCTTTAAGCGGGTAGATCGCGGATTAACCTCACAATCGACATTCTGACTAATAATCTTCAGTACTTCCTCATTCCGGTAGGCATCAGTAACTCTTACGTCTACCGTAAAATTACAAACCGCAGGTACAACGTTATGCTGGGATCCGGCTTCGATGATGGTTACGCTCATTTTAACAGGGCCAAACAGGGCTGATTTCTTCGCAAACTCATAAGTTTTGAACCAATTAATATCCTTCATTGCCTTATATATCGCATTCTCACCCTCTTCCCTGGCAGCATGACCTGCCCTCCCATGGGCAACACAATCCAAAACCATTAATCCCCTCTCGGCAACGGCCATTTGCATTAATGTCGGCTCTCCAACTATTGCAAATTCCAGCTGACCCAATTGAGGAAGGATCAGCTCAATACCGTTTTTACCTGAAATTTCTTCCTCGGCAGTTACAGCCAGGCAAAGGTTATATTTTAAATTCTTCTCTTTATAAAAATGAATAAATACTGCGATAAGGGATACCAGACAGCCTCCTGCATCATTACTCCCCAAACCAAACAATTTACCATCAATGATATCAGCCGCAAATGGATCACGAGAATATCCCGGATTTGGCTTTACTGTATCATGATGCGAATTGAGCAGAATTGTAGGCTTATTTGCATCAAAGTGCTCATTATATGCCCAGACATTATTAATTGTACGTTGAGTTTTTACTCCGCGATCGCTTAAAAACTGCTCAATTGCCGAGGCAGTATTATCCTCTTCTTTACTAAATGAAGGGATGCTGATTAACTCACGCAATAATTCAAGACTGTCATCAAACAGTTTAGCGGCCATTTTATTTAATCGTTTGTATATAATTCACCCGCCTTTTGAGCTGATAATTTAATTCCTTTGATCATTGAAGAGCTAAAACCATTATGTTCCATTTCATTCAATCCGGCAATGGTACATCCTTTTGGTGAGGTCACCTTATCGATCTCATGTTCGGGATGGCTATTTTGCTGCAATAAAAGTGATGCTGCTCCTTTGGCTGTTTGTGCAGCCATACGCAATGCCTCATCGGCATGAAAACCGATTTCGACACCACCCTGAGATGCTGCGCGGACCGCTCTGAGAAAGAATGCTACCCCACAGGCACATAAGGCCGTGGCGGCTGTCATCAAATCTTCATTGATCTTAATAACTGAACCAACAGTTTCAAACATTCTGCTTACTTCCGCAATATTTTCAGCCTCTGCATTATCAGAAGCGACACAGGTCATGGATTCACCGATTGCAATAGCCGTATTTGGCATTGCCCTGACAACCTGAACTCTACTGCCCAGTTTGGCGCGGATATCTGCACAACTAACTCCTGAAATAACAGAAATCACTAAATGTTTAGCAGGATCAATTGCACCATCGATCTGCTCCAATAAATTATCAAGTTGCTGAGGCAAAACAGCCAGAATGACTATAGAGGCGCCTGCTGCAGCGGCATAATTATCTGAACTGACCTGAAAACCCTGTGCTGCAATAGTATCCAGCCGCTGCACATTACGGCGGGTCAGGGTGATATCAGCGGGTTTGCAATAATCAGCTTTAACCAGTCCTTTGGCCAATGACATACCAATATTTCCGCTTCCTAAAATTGCTGTTCTTTTTGTTCCTGTTTTCATTATGTGCTGATTAAGCGTGTACCAAAATTTCCATTATTCAAGCTTGGCAATGCATCAGCTTTGCCAATACAAACCTCTTTAAGTCCCTTATTTATTGCTTCGAAGGCATTATCCAGTTTAGGAATCATCCCATCATTTATAATTCCCTGACGTTTTAATTCATTGTAATAATGCGGATCAATTGAGCGGATTACTGAACCTTCATCTTCTACATCCATCAATACACCTGCTTTTTCAAAGCAAAAGATCAGTGATGTTTCATAATCCTTTGACATTGAGATAGAAATGGCAGAGGCAATAGTATCAGCATTTGTATTTAACAATTGACCTTTACCATCATGGGTGATAGCTGAAAAAACCGGTGTGAAACCAGCTTCCAATAGTTTGCTGAGCCCCTTATGATCAATCGATGATTCATCAAGATCACCTACAAAACCATAGTCGACACTAATCGTTTCATTTTTCTCTTTGGAGAAAATCTCTTTCAAAGGACGTCTTTTTGCATGAATTAAATTTCCATCAGCACCCGACAGGCCAATTGCATTACAATTCTCCGATTGCAAACCGGCGACAATATTCTTATTAATCAAACCGGCGTATACCATCGTAACAACCTTCAGGCTTTCACCATCGGTGATTCTTCGGCCTTCAACCATTTTTGATTCGATCCCCAAATCCTGGGCCAGTTTGGTCGCAATTTTTCCTCCACCATGCACCAGTATCTTAGGACCCTGCAGCATCGCAAAATCGGCAATAAACTGTTGTAGACTTTCAGGATTATCGATCACATTTCCACCAATCTTTATAACCTTCAGGGATTTCATACCAAGCCCTCCAGCATATTTTTTAAGACCGTTTGAGCAGACCAAACCCGATTAGCAGCTTCTTTTATAACCAATGAGTGCGGGCCATCCAGAACTTCGGCAGAAAGCTCGAAATCACGACGAACCGGCAGGCAGTGCATTACTTTAGCAGCGTTGGTTTGATCCAGTTTTTTATGAGTCATCATCCAGGATTCTCCGTTCTGAACGGTTTTGCCATAGTCAAGGTAAGATGACCAGTTTTTGGCGTATACAAAGTCTGCACCCTGCAATGCAATATCCTGATTGTATTCAATTTTTGCTCCCGGAGTGAATTTCTCAGCAAGCTCCAAACCTTCAGGATGGGTAATTACAAAATCGATCATTCCCTCAGACTGCGCACGGCACATCCATTCAGAAAATGAATTTGGAACAGCCTGTGGTAAAGATTTTACATGGGGAGCCCATGTTAAAACAACCTTTGGTTTTGCCACCTTTTTATATTCCTCAATGGTAATCAGATCCGCAAAACTCTGCAATGGATGTAAGGTAGCACTCTCTAAACTAATCACAGGAACGCCACTATATTTCACAAATTTATTGAACAAACCCTCGCCATAATCCTCTTCTCTATTCAATAATTTAGGAAATGAGCGAAACCCAAGTATATCACAATATTGACCCATGACCGCTGCTGCTTCACGAATATGCTCAACACTTGTTCCATTCATCACTACTCCGTCTTCTGTTTCCAAAGCCCAGCCTTCCTTGTCGAGATTCATCACCATCACATTCATACCCAAATTCATAGCCGCCTTCTGAGAACTTAAGCGGGTACGCAGACTCGGGTTCAGGAACACAAGTCCGAGGGTTTTATTCTTACCCAGCGACTGATTTGCATAGGGATCTGCCTTAAGAATCAGTGCCTGCTCAATGAAAGATTTCAGGTCTTCAACATCATTAACGGAAGAAAATAATTTCATATTCGTAAAAATAGCCTATTATATTAATTCAATTCTGCCTTCAATGCCGTCAAAAATTGATCGGCATGCTCTTTTGTGATATTTAAAGCAGGTAAAAGCCTGATCACATTCGGTTTTGCCTCTCCGGTAAAGATACGATGCTTGAAAAGTAAATCCTTTTTAACATTTGCATACGCTTCAGAAAGCTCAATTCCGATCATCAAGCCTCTTCCACGAATCTCAGTGATCTGCGGGATTTGCTTTAATTCATTTATGAGGTAATCTCCAATTTCTTCTGCATTCTTCATCAGATCATCCTGTTCCATTATTTCAAGAACAGCAAGTGCCGCCGCACAAGCTAAGTGATTTCCGCCAAAAGTTGTTCCCAGCTCACCGTACCATGGTTTGAATTTAGGTGAAATGGAAATTCCACCAATCGGAAATCCGTTGCCCATTCCTTTTGCCATTGAATAAATATCAGCCTCAACGCCTGCATAATCGTGTGAGTAGAACTGACCAGTTCGACCATAACCACACTGCACTGAATCAGCGATATAAACCGCATCATACTGATCACAAAGGCTTCTGATCTTCTGCAAAAAGCTCTTTGAGGCTTCACGGATACCGCCAACACCCTGAATACCTTCGATAATTACTGAAGATATCTCATTCCCGAATGATTTAAAAGCATTATCCAAAGCCTGTTCATCATTGAATGGAAGGAAAGTAACATTCTCAGTTTCGTTTACAGGAGCAATGATCTTCGGATTGTCCGTGGCCGAAACAGCCAGGGAAGTACGTCCGTGAAAAGCTCCCTTAAAGGCAATGATTTTTTTGCGCTTGTTATAAAAAGATGCCAGTTTCAGGGCATTTTCATTAGCCTCAGCACCGGAATTACAAAGAAAGAGCTGAAAATCAGGTTTAGCAGATAAAATACCAAGCTTTTCAGCCAGTTCAATCTGTTGAGAGATAATTACCGAATTGGAATAGAAACCTACTTTATTCAGTTGTTCTGTCAAACGTCTCACATAATGCGGATGCGTATGACCAATTGAAATGACGGCATGTCCGCCATAAAGATCCAGGTATTTATTGCCATCAGCATCCCAAACGCTGCTGTTCTGAGCTTTTACAATTTCTATGTTATTGAGGGGATATACGTCGAATAGTTTCATCTTATTAAGCTAAAAGCGGAAAGCCGAAAGCTAAAAGCTCGTGCTATTTCCTTATTGATCTTATTAATCCAATCAGCATTGCTTTTACCTGATTGGTTTCGTTATTTACTTTATTAAATTGTTCTTCTGTTAAATAACCTAAGTCTTTTGCCAACAAACAGCAATATTCCAATTCGTGGGCTGAAACTAAGCTAATGTCTAAGAAACTAGTAAAATCCTTATCGGTATTTTTCCCTGTTCCTTCTGCAATATTCATCGGAATAGAGTATGCAGCCCTCTTTGTCTGAGAGGCAAGATGAAAATCTTCATGCTTGGGGAATGCTGGGAGTATATCATGATATATCAATAATGTTAATTCATGCGATTTTCTCCAAACCGCTAATCTTTTATAGTCTCTCATTAATTTCCAAATATTGAGTTCTTACTATTGCTTCAGGAACAAATTTATAATCACTCATTTGGAAAGTATAAACAACCTATTCAACGGCTATTTTTTTAAAAAGCTAACATTAATGTAGTATTACGCCTATAGCTTTCGCCTTTTAGCTTTTCGCTTTCAACTCAAAAGGCTACCGCTTTCAACCTCAACCCCACCGTTTCCCCAATCCCGAACATCAAATTCATATTCTGCACTGCGTGTCCGCTTGCACCTTTCAGTAAATTATCTATTATACTGATAATGAACAATTTATTGCCATGCTTCTCCAGATGGATCAGGGCTTTATTGGTGTTCACTACCTGCTTCAGATCAATGTTTCTCTTGCTGATATGGGTGAAGGGATGATCTTTAAAATAGTTTTCATAAAGACTATAGGCCTCATCCAATGTCAGTTCGCTTTCGGTATACATCGCTGCCAGAATCCCCCGGGTAAAATCACCTCTTTGCGGGATAAAATTCATTGCCTGGTCAAAGTTGTTTTGCAATTGATTGAGACTTTGTCCAATCTCGTTCAGGTGCTGATGTTCAAATGCTTTGTAAACCGACAGGTTATTATTTCTCCAGCTGAAATGGGAAGTTGGACTTAAGCTTTGTCCAGCTCCTGTAGAGCCGGTAGTTGCGTTGATATGTACTTCCGAATTCAATAATCCTGCAGCTGCAAGAGGCAATAATCCAATCTGGATACCGGTTGCAAAACAGCCTGGATTGGCAATATTATGAGCCTGTTTGATTGCTTCCCTGTTTAATTCAGGTAAGCCATAAACAAAGGATCTGCTTCCATGTGTAGCATTAGGGTTTAACCTGAAATCCTGGGAAAGGTCGATGATTTTTATACTCGCTGCAATTTCATGGCTATCCAGAAACTTTTTGGCATCACCATGACCTACACAAAGAAAAAGCACATCGATATCCTGGGAAATGGAATCAGTAAACTTCAAATCGGTATCACCAAAAAGATCGGCATGCACGTCAGAAAGCGCCTTTCCAGCATTGCTGTTGCTATGTATCCAACATATTTCTGCCTGAGGATGGTTGATCAGTATTCTGAGCAATTCTCCACCGGTATATCCTGCTCCGCCTGCGATTCCAATTCTGATAGTTCCCATTATTTTATTTTTTATCGTGTACCCGATGCCAGATCATAGTCTGGTTACCAAATATTTTTGAGAAGCCCTTTACATCCTCTCCCGACCATGAGTTATTCATCTCACCATAGCTTCCGAACTTGTTCGACATCAGATCATTCTCAGATTGAATTCCGATGATCTCAAAACGGTATGGATGAAGTTTTACAAATACCTTTCCGCTCACGATTTTCTGTGTATCGCTTAAAAATGCTTCAATATTTCGCATTATTGGATCGTGGAATTGCCCCTCATGAAGCCAGTTGCCGTAGAAACTTGATAACTGATCTTTCCAGCTCAACTGCCATTTGGTTAAAGTATGCTTCTCCAGAGTATGGTGAGCCTTGATGATGATCATTGGTGCAGCAGCCTCAAAGCCAACACGACCCTTAATGCCAATAATTGTATCACCCACATGAATATCCCTTCCAATGCCATAAGGCTGTGCGATTTCCTGAAGTTTCTGAATAGCCTTAACCGGTGATAAGCTTTCTCCATTAATCCCAATTAGTTCACCCTGCTCAAAATCAAGTTCCAGCTTACGCGGCTCAGTTTGAGTAACCTGCGTTGGCCATGCCTCTTCAGGTAAGGTCTCATTAGAAGTCAGTGTTTCTTTACCCCCAACCGAGGTACCCCAGATACCTTTATTGATTGAATATCTTGCTTTCTCGGCAGTGTACTCGACACCATGCTTATTTAAATATTCAATTTCTGCCTCACGGCTTAATTTCAAATCACGGATTGGGGTGATAATCTCCACTCCCGGAATCATGATATTGAAAATCATGTCAAAACGTACCTGATCATTTCCGGCTCCGGTACTTCCGTGAGCCACATAATCAGCACCAATCAATTTTACGTAATTGGCGATAGCAGTAGCCTGGCTTACCCGCTCAGCACTTACTGAAAGCGGGTAAGTTGCATTTTTCAGCACATTGCCGTAGATAAGGTACTTGATACAACTATCGTAATAATTCAATGTTTCGTCAACTACCGCATGTGAAGTAACACCCAGGGCATAGGCACGCTGCTCAATCTGCTTAAGCTCTTCCTCAGAAAAACCACCTGTATTTACGATCACAGAATGTACTTCCAGATCACGGTCTTTAGATAAGTAAATACAACAAAAGGATGTATCTAAACCTCCGCTGAATGCTAAAACCACCTTCTTCTTCATCATTTAATTTTGTAAAAGTTTAACAAATAATGCACCTATAGCTGCAATCATTTTCAATGAATTGCGTAATTTTTCTTCAAGACGCTCGAACAGGGTTTGCTTGCGCGCAACCTTACTTAAACGTTCCTCTGCCTCCATTTTTAAACGCTCATCTTCTTCTTTCATTTTGCGTTCAATCTCTTTGGCCTTTTCTTCAGGGTCCCATAACATCGCCGTACACATACAGTTTTTACGGTCTTTGCTTTTCAGGATATCATAGTTCACGCAACTCTGGCAGCCTTTCCAGAAATCCTCATCCTGAGTTAGTTCAGAATAGGTTACCGGTTCGTAACCAAGTTCAGAATTGATCTTCATTACGGCTAAGCCGGTAGTCAAACCAAAGATCTTAGCCTCCGGATATCGTTTTCGGGAAAGGTCAAAAACTGCCCGTTTAATCAGACGTGCAAGCCCGCGGTTACGGTAAAAAGGATTCACGATAAGTCCGGAATTGGCCACAAAAGTGCCATGACTCCAGGTTTCGATATAGCAGAAACCAGCCCATGTTCCATCCTTATGAAGAGCAATCACAGCCTTACCTTCCAGCATCTTTGAAGTGATATACTCAGGGGTTCGTCTGGCAATTCCTGTGCCTCTGGCTTTGGCAGACTCTGCCATCTCATCGCAGATCTGCGTTGCGTATTCAATATGTTGTTCTGTTGCCGGGATGACAACAAATTCGTTTTCTTTCATTGATTTAAAGAAAAAAATCCGGTTTTAAATCGGAAAAAAGACTACGTTTTTAGTCTTTCCTTTTGTGAATAATCTGATTGATTGATCTTCCGGCAGGAATGCTCCGGTTACCTATGGGTTAATGCCAAGATTCAAGTCCGCGGCATAAAGGGTCGTCGGAAACGCAACACTAACTTCTCAGGCCTGAAATTACTACAAACAATACCCCTCAAATAACCCGTTTGGGTTAATGATCCTGTATTGGCCTGGTAGTTTAAACTATTCATTGTTAATAGTATAAGTGGTATTGAAATTTTTTACAAAAAAACGAAAAAAATACTGAAATCTGCAATAGTGAGGGGATAATATTACAATTTTTTAATACTGTTTTCTCATTGCAGGCCTTTTACCACAAGCGATAATATCTTCTGAATCTAATCAGGCTTACAGGATTATATGTACCATGTAAGTCAATAATAATTAATTCTAAGCATCCCGACTTTAATCAAAAGTTAATTTATTTAACAAAAAAGAGAGTTTCTGATTTAAGAAATTGTTTAGTTTCGTGACTGAGTCTATTAAACCTTTACCTCCTCCATGTTTAAATACTTATTCGCCATTTTCTTCTGTTTACTATATCATGATTCCGGGGCACAAAGCAATCGGATAGATACGATCCCATTTACCCTTGATAAACTCCTGCTTGTATTTAAAGGAACGGTGAATGGTGTGGAAGCTGATTTCGCTTTTGACACCGGTGCCGGCCTCACCGTATCCAATTCTAAGGCAGATTTGGCATTTTCTATTCAGGAAAAAGGGGGTAAAAGAGGAATAAAAGATGCCAACCAGAATACAAGTAAATTGCAGAATATCGTATTTAATGATCTGGGAGTTGGCAGCCATCATATTACCAATGTTAAGGGGGTCTCAACCGATATGCCCTATCTTTATTGCGCCAACCTTGTGCTTTTGGGTCAGAATTTCATTAACAAATTCAACTGGAAAATAGATTTTGATCAAAATTTGATCTTTCTCTCTGAAACTCCCTTTACTCAGACAGATCAAATGCAGGTCTGGCCTATTTTTTATCGTGGAAACAGGCCTTATATAAATTTTAAGCTAAACAATACTAATTACTCCAACTGCCTTATCGACATGGGTTTTAATGGCGTGTTTGATATTCATATCGCTAATCCTGATGGGAAACTAATACTTGTAGAGAAAAAGAAACTGAACCAGATAAATCCATACATGACTGCAAGCATGGGATTGCACGGACTTAATAAAGCCACTGAGAAAAACAATTTCCTTCTGGATAGTGTCCGATTTACCAATGTGGCTTATCATAAGGTTTTAGCCTCCATGAGTGAGTCGGCAGAAACAAAACTGGGTATCAAATTCTTCAGGGATTTTTCCAGCATCATGATTCTGAACCATAGTGAAAGCAAATATTACCTCTTGCCCCGTAAAATTCCTGAACCCTACATTTCTTTGCTGGATGCCAGAGTGAGTATGAAAGAAGGGAAATTTACCGTTTCAGACATATTTACCGGTTCCAATTCGACGGCGAGTCCATTGAAGATTGGAGATGAAATCCTGTCTATAAACGGCAAGATTCCGGCTGATTTTAAAGACGATTGTGATTTTCTACTCTGGATGTACCAGTACAAAAATTCTGAACTAACTATCAAAAAGACGGATGGGACTGAGGTACTGATTAAAAGGAGCAGTCTGCTAATTTAAGGATTTAGATATTGTTGAAAATAGCTTAGAATGAAGATAGCAACCTGGAATTGTAATGGTGCATTGAGAAATAAATTTGATGCCCTGATGGAATTAAATGCAGATTTATACATCATACAAGAGTGCGAAAATCCCGCTGAATCAAAGGAAAAACAATATCGGGACTGGGCTAATAATCATTTATGGATTGGAGATACAAAAAATAAGGGAATTGGAATTTTTGCTTCAAAAAATATACATTTAAAGTTCTTAAACTGGCCTAAAACCTATAAAGATCATTCTGTTAAGCACTTTTTACCATGTTCGGTTAATGATGAATTCAATATTTTAGGAGTTTGGACGCACTATAATAATTCACCCTCCTTTGGATATATTGGTCAGTTTTGGAGATACCTTCAACTAAATAAAGACAGACTTAATAATACTGTTATTGCTGGTGACTTTAACAGCAATGTAAAATGGGACAAATTGAATCGATGGTGGAATCATTCAGATGTCGTGAACGAGTTAAATGAATTAGGTATTGAAAGTCTTTATCACAAATATACTAATGAAAAACAGGGAGAGGAGAATATGCCGACCCTCTTTTTACATAGAAATATTGAAAGGCCTTACCATATTGATTATTTATTTGCACCACAGCCATTTTTAAATTGTTTAACAAATGTTGAAGTTGGATTGCGTGAAAATTGGCTTAAAATAAGCGACCACCTGCCATTGATATGTGAATTTGATACATCACAACTGAAATCTCCTTCTTCTAGCACTTAACCCTTTGGCAATAAAATAAACACCTCATCTCCAGGCATTTTCTATTCCCTGCTTATTGTTTTACCCAACATATTATCTAAATTGCTTTTACCTATTGAATAAAATCTTATTGACAATTGTAAAGCCCTAATAAAATGACACCATCAGGTAAATCATTATTCTTCTTTGGTATTTATGTATTTAGTACCGGACTTTTATTTATCCTTTTGCCCGAAAAATTAATCGATTTGACGCTTTTACCAACAATACCAAGTGCCTGGGCAAGATTTATTGGCTTACTTGCGCTGGTTATTGGTTCTTACGATATTTTAAGTGGACTGGCTAACATCAAGCCATTCATAAAAATTTCAGTTTATGTTAGGTTTGGTTTCACTGTGGGAGCGATATTACTTTTTGCGTCCGGACAAATGCCTGTATCTATTATTTTACTAGGTGGAATTGATGCTTTGGGTGCACTTTGGACCATCATTGCCTTGAAATCTGAGTCTGCCAGAGACTGATTTTTATTCAAACAACCAGCGGTGTATTCGAACACTATTAAAATACGATTTCAATAAATGAATAAGGTAAAAACTGAAGCATCACTGAACAGAACATTAGGACTTTTTGCAAGTACCTTAATGGTGGTCGGAATAGTAATCGGGAGTGGAGTATTTAAAAAAATAGTCCCAATGGCTCAAACCGGGCTGAGTGAGACTGCAATCCTGATGGCCTGGATTCTGGCTGGTGTAATCAGTTTATTTGCCGCATTTACCGTGAGTGCTTTAGCTTCTCTTACCGAAGAGTCCGGAGGCTTATATGAGTACTTCCGTTTATCCTTTGGAAATTTTTTTGCATTTATCTCAGGCTGGGCTGATTTTATAATTATTAGTCCGGCAGCAATTGCTGCCCTCGCCTTTCTGTTTGGTGAGGTCATAAATTCCTTTATCCCCCTGCCAAAACCGTTTGATGCCTGGAAAGATTTTTCGATTGGTGGCTTCATTTTCCCTTTTGCAAATTCGGGCGTAAAAATGGTTGGCATTATTGCAATAATCATGCTTACGGGAATAAATTCTTTGGGATCCCGCGAAAGCGGTGTTTTCAACTCCATCATTACCAGTGCTAAAATTTTGGGTATTTCAGTTCTGATTATTGTGGGGCTTGCTTATTCAGGGCCTGAAACACAAAGTTCCAACACTATGTTCAATAATGTAAATGCACCCGAAGGCATGTTGTTTTACAGTGCATTTTTTGCAGCAATGCTCAGTGCTTTTTGGGCTTATAATGGCTGGGAAACTGCTACCAATATTTCGGGTGAAATCATTAATCCTAAGCGTAACCTTCCACTGGCCCTTACAATCGGTTTGTCACTTGTAGCATTGGTCTATACACTTCTTAATTATACTTACATGAATGTGCTCAGTCTCCAGCAAATCAGGGCAATAGATGTAAATCAGATTGGTGCATTTGTTGTGGCAGAGACATTACTGGGCACTTTCGGAAAAATTCTTCTGATAGTACTTCTGATTATCTGTGTATTCGGTGCATTGAACAGTAATATTGTTTCTTCTCCACGTAAATTCTATCGTATGGCACAACAGGGCTACCTTTTCAGCCATCTGAAGAAAGTTCACCCCCGGTTCAGAACACCTCATGTATCCCTAAACTATATGATGATTCTGGGTTGTATTATGTTGATCTCAGGCTCTTTTGACACACTCACAAACATGGTCATCTTTCTGAATTTCCTATTTTATGGATTTCTAGCCTTCGCAGTTCTTCGTATGAAAAGAAAAGGAATGATCCAGGCTAAGGTAACAGGATACCCATTCGTGCCTGTTGTATTGCTGCTATTCTCTATTGCTTTAACAATCAATACGATCTGGGTTCAGCCTCAGCAATCTTTGGTGGGAATTATGCTTGTTCTTAGCGGTGTACCGTTTTATTATTATTTCAAGAAACGAAAACAGTTTAATCATACAGATCAATCCTGATTATATTCTAATATCCCTCAAATAAGTGTTGATTGTGCAAAATGAAAACCAATTCTGCAATATTAATATTGAGGAAAATTCTCAAGCGGGGAGCATAATATCAGATCAGTTATTAAAATAATTTGCGAAACTGAGTTTTGCATATATATTTGCAACTGATTGGTTTCATAATTAATTGAATAAATGAGAAGAGATGTTTTTCAGGCTATTGCCGACCCCACCCGGCGAGCCATAATTTCACTTATCGCGCTTCATGGAATGACCCCAAATGCACTTGCTGAACACTTCGACACGAGCAGGCAGGCTGTTTCAAAACATTTAAGAATACTGACTGAATGCCAGCTCGTGAAACAGGAAGTTCAGGGCAGAGAAATTTACTATCAACTGGAAGTAAGCAAAATGAAAGAAATTGATAAATGGCTTGAACAGTTCAGAAAAATCTGGGAAGATAGGTTCAGCGAACTCGATAATGTATTGCTAACATTAAAAAATAAAGAAAATGAACCCTAATTTACTATTCGACTTTTCCGTAAACAAGGGAAACAAAACTATTTCTGTAAAAAGAGAATTTGCAGCCAATCTCTCACTGGTTTGGGACTGCTGGACAAAACCGGAACTGCTTGACCTCTGGTGGGCCCCCAAACCCTATCAGACAAAAACAAAATCGATGGATTTCAGGGAAGGTGGCTCCTGGTTTTATGCCATGGTCGGACCAGATGGTGCGAAACATTGGTGCAGGGCTGATTATAAAAAAATAGAGCCTCAGAAGAATTTTTCAGGCCTGGATGCTTTCTGTGATGAGGAAGGAAATATAAACACAGATTTCCCACGATCCTTATGGACCAACTCCTTCAGCGCAAATACAGATAAAACCACAGTAGATATTGTCATAAAATATGAAGAGTTAGAAGATCTCGAAAAGATCATTCAGCTAGGATTCAAAGAAGGCTTTACGGCGGCTTTGAGTAATCTTGATCAATATCTTGAAACACAGTTAAAACTCAGGAATGAACTGCGGACTGATAACAAAGCAAGAGTTTGTACCTATCTGAACTTCCCTGGAAATACTGAAGAAGCATTTTTATTCTACAAATCGGTCTTCAAAACAGAATTCAGTGGAAATGGAATACAGCGCTTTGGTGATTTGCCGGCCGATGCGGATCATCCGCCTATAGCTGATGCACTAAAAAACATGGTGATTCACATTGAAATACCCATAACAGGGAACCATATACTTATGGGAACTGATGCTCCAAAAGAAATGGGCTTTACTGTTACTCAGGGCAATAATATGCACATATCATTAGAGCCTGAAACTAAGGAAGAAGCAAAGCGGATTTTTGAAGAACTATCGGCTGGTGGAAATATTACTATGCCATTACAGGACATGTTCTGGGGGGCTTACTTCGGCAGCTTCTCTGATAAATATGGCATTAACTGGATGATAAACTTTAATACCAGAAACGAAAATTCAAATCAGGTTTAATGATTGCATAGGATTTTATAGCTGTGAAATATTGAAGACCCGGGAATTATTATTTAATCTGGCCAGGCATTTAGGAAGAATTCTGTAAATATTTAAACAGAAAAACCAGAAACGCTGTGATTTTTTGAATGGCCCTGCGAATAATGAGTGAAACAAATTTCAAGCAATCACTGAATGAAGGCAACGGAGTTAACCTTTCAAAAACTTATTGAAGAGCATAAGGGCATTCTTTTAAAAGTAGCAAGAACGTATTGCCAGAATGAAGACGACCGCGTTGACCTGATTCAGGAGATGAGCATACAGATCTGGCGGTCTCTGGATAAATACAAAGAGCAGTGCAAGATAAGTACCTGGATGTATCGTGTCGCTTTAAATGTTGCCATTTCCTTTTACCGGAAGAATGCAAAGAGGAATGAAAATACTATCCCCTTAAACGATGAACTCTCACAAATTCCTGAATCAGAAAACAAGGAAAAGGAAGGCCAGTTAATCCTCCTGGAACGTTTTATTCAAGAACTAAATGATCTTGACAAAGCACTGATGCTCCTCTACCTGGAAGACAAATCATATTTTGAAATAGCCGAAATTCTGGGAATCTCACCTAGTAATGTCGGGACTAAAATCAGCCGCATCAAAGGCAAGCTAAAAATTAGTTTCTCACAATTAAACTTATAGAAAATGAAGGAATCTGAACTAAAACAATACTGGGCAACAGCTAATGAAAAGTTGGAAATGAGCCTGCACATCAGTAAAATTAATACAGATGAACTTAAACAACTGAAAATCTACCATTTCATCTCAGAAATGAAAGCAATTAAACTTTTCACGCTTATATGTGGGATTTTATGGGCTGGAATCGGTTCAGCAATTCTAAGCAAAATCTTTATTTACCAGTATACTTACGCGAACAAATTCTTTCTATTTTCTGCCAGTATTCAGATTGCTTTAACAGCAATCGCAGTCATAGTATATCTCTATCAGATCATTACCATTTATACTGTAGATATAACAGAGCCTGTTCTTAAGACTCAGGAGAAACTCAGCAGACTCAGATCCTCCACATTATGGATCGCCCGTATTCTGCTCCTGCAGCTACCGGTCTGGACAACATTCTACTGGAATGAAACGATGATAGAAAATGGCAGTTTACTCCTTTGGGCCATACAAACCATAGTTACACTTTTCTTTATTTTTGCTGCCCTTTGGCTATTTTTCAATATCAAAATAGAAAACAGAGATAAAAAATGGTTCCGGTTGATTTTTGAAGGGAAAGAGTGGACACCCTTAATGAGAGCAATGGAATTGTTGGAACAGATCGAGGAATATAAACTTGAGAAAGAAGGATAAATAAAGAGTAAACTCTGTATCCGGCTTATCATAATCAATACAAATTGATATGTTTTAAAATAAGTAAGCAGTAACATATTGGACAGGATTCAATATAAATATTGGACAATGCATGATTTTAGCTCGGATTATTTTTATTTTTCCGAAACAAATACCTAAAACCATCATTTACATGAAACGCTTACTCATCCTGCTTCTTGTCTTTATATTTCTGGCAACTGCAATTTTCGCCCAAAAACCGACGCAAAAGCCTATTAAACCACTCAATGAGAACGAATTGCCCCGGGGAACAGGAATCATAGCCATTATAGATGTCAATCTGATAGACGGAAATGGTGGAAAAGCCATTCCGAATGCATCGGTAATAGTTAAAGGGGAAAAAATTATAGCTGCCGGATCCTCAAAAAGTATACAGATTCCTCAGGGAGCAGAAATTATTCAGGGCAAGGGTATGTCGCTTTTGCCGGGCCTCATTGATTCCCATTTCCATATTGATGGATCTGATGAACTTCCATCAACCTTCCTGCAAAATGGTGTTACATCGCTTCGCGATCCAGGACTATGGATTGAGATGTACGACAAGGTTAGGAAGTCAGGTAAAGACAACCCAAGGCTCTTTTTAAGCGGTCCGCATCTGGATGGTTCGCCCCCTGCATATCCTAACGATGCCTATGTAGTTCGTGATGACGCAGAGGCGGTTAGACAAGTGAACGAGGTAGCCGATCAGGGTTCTACAGTTATCAAGATCTATTTCAGAACCCCACCGGGAATGATCAAAGCAATCACCGATGCGGCGCATAAGCGCGGGATTCCGGTTACCGGACATCTGGAAATTACGGAAGCCAAACATGCCATTGAAGCCGGCCTTGATGGGATTGAACACATAACATCTTTTGGATTATCCCTCACACCAAAACGGGAAGCCGAAAAATATCGCCAAAGCATGCTGGCCGATAATAATTACCGTAAACAAGGCCGCTACGAATCCTGGGCAGCAATTGATTTGAACTCTCAGGCGGCAGACAGCCTGACTCGTTTTCTGGTCAAAAAAGGCACATTTATTAGTCCGACCCTGGCTATTTTTGAATACCAGTCCGGAACGGGAACTGTAGACAGCATTAAGCTAAAAGGATTCGATCAGATGATGAAACTGACAGCAAAACTTCATAAAGGTGGAGCAAAAGTTGTGGTTGGTTCACATGGCATGGTTCCATATGCCAAAAAAGGCTGGGCTTATCAGCGGGAGATGGAACTCTTCGTTGAAAGCGGAATGTCAAACGCTGCAGTTATTCATGCCGCGACTATGGAAAATGCTCGTTTCTTCAGGATTGATAATTACTTAGGCAGCATCGAGAAAGGAAAGCTGGCTGATCTGATACTGGTAAGGGGTAATCCATTGGAGGATATCAAAGTAATGAGGAATATTGAGAGAGTGATGATTAACGGGGTGTTTGTGAAATAATTCTACTAATTTCAATCTTTAGCTTCCTATGCAATTAGTGATTCCAGTTAAATTATAAATCTTAATAACAAGGAACAATTAAATCTAGAATAGAGGGCATTCCAGGAAAGCCCGAAGACCTGCAAACATTAAATTCAAGAAAATGGAAAATTTAGTAATTATTGCCCAGATTGTTCTTGCTTTATCAGTAGCCTATGTCTGGATCTTCAGATTCGATAACATTGTTCTGGAATTTAAGCAATATGGACTCCCAGATCTGATCAGAAACCTCGTTGGTGCATCCAAAATATCGTTGGCTACCATATTAATCCTTGGGATTTGGTACCCGGTTCCGGTACTTTATGCCGCTCTCCTTATGGCTTTTTTAATGATCTGTGCACAACTTGCTCATTTCAAAGTTAAAAATCCAATTTCTAAACATATCCCCTCATTTATTCTACTCCTTATCTCTCTTTTTATTGCCGGAGTTCATGCTGAGATCATCACTTTATGAGTGGGATTAATCTACTCCTTACCTGGTTCTCTGCACTATCATTTATATTTTATGGCTTAAGCTTTTACGCTTCTGGCCATATGAAGGATGAATTCAAACGTTATGGACTTGGGAAATTCACCTTATTAACCAGTACACTTCAAATCCTGGGAGGAATTGGTTTATTTGTTGGACTCCAGATTCATCCAATTCTATTAATTTCATCTGCAGGATTGTCCATCTTAATGCTTTTTGGCTTTGCTGTAAGACTTAAAATCAAAGATGGTTTCTGGCGATCCTTACCTGCCTTGTCCTATTTTTTACTTAACAGTTACCTGTTTTATGTGTCTCTAAAATGAGAATAGTTTTCAACCGGCTGAGATGTTGCTGGCCCAAGATTCTCATTAATGGCCCTAAGGCTACACCCGGATTGTTATTTTCAATTTAATATTGTCTGTCAGGAGTAATTTTCTTTCACTAATGCACCTTATCTTATTAATACCATATTTAAGATAATCATTTAACTTAAATTAGTAGAAACCTAAAACCGATAATCATGTTTTTAATTATCATTGGCATATTTGCCCTTGTTGCCAGTTATTTTATGGCTTCTCAAGACGGATCCGCCGCAAGATTCAGCACAATAACCCGTATAGGAGCGATTATATTAGTAATAATCGGTGCATCATTTTCGATGTTTAAAGTTGTCGAATCCGGCGAGGTGGGTGTTAAAACCCTTTTCGGAAAAGTTAATAATGATGTTTTGTACAGTGGTTTAAATATTGTAAACCCTATGATGAAGGTAACCACCTTTGACGTAAAGACTCAAAATTATACTATGTCGGGTGTCAATGACTCTGAAGGTTCTGCTGCTGATGATGCTATCCGGGTCCTTTCTGCTGATGGTCTGGAAGTAATCATTGATCTTTCAGTATTATTTAAGGTTAAACCTTCATTAGCACCTGAAATTCTACGCACCATTGGAACAGACTATCTTGATAAAATAGTCAGACCAATTGCACGTACCGCTATTAGAGATAATGCAGTTTCTTATGATGCCGTCGCACTTTATTCAAGCAAACGCGATGAATTTCAGAATAAGATCTTTAACACAATAAATAAAAGTTTCTCAAAGCGCGGACTTGAGCTTGAGCAGCTACTGGTTAGAAATATTACTTTACCCGCTTCGGTAAAAACGACCATTGAGTCAAAAATCAATGCTGAACAGGATGCCCAGAAAATGACATTTGTACTCCAAAAAGAAAGACAGGAAGCAGAACGAAAACGGGTTGAAGCTCAGGGAATTGCAGATTACCAACGGATCTTGTCTACTGGCTTAAGTGATAAGCAACTTCAATATGAAACGATTAAGGCTCAAAAAGAAATTGCACTTTCCCCAAACACTAAAGTAATCATCATGGGAAACAGCAAAAATGCGCCAATCATTCTTGGAGGGAATTAAAATAATGAGTTTCTAGTAAGCAACATCGTCCAAATAAAAATTGTTTTATGAAAATCAAGTACTGCATTTTAACTATAGTGTGTTTATTATGCCTTAGTGTTAGTGTCCAAGCCCAATCAAGTGCAAACATCAGATTAAGATCAGCAACTGATGAAAGTCAGTTTGTGCTAAGCAAAGAAAAAGGCAAATTTGTCGCCCTCCATTTCCTCCTTAAAACTGAATGTCCCTATTGTATTCGTCATACCCAGGAATATTTCAGCAAAGCAAAAACTCTGAAAAATGTAGTTCAGATATTTATCAAGCCTGATACTGAACTTGAAATCAGAGCATGGACGGGGAAATTAGCTGCTGAGGATTTGAAAAATTTCCCTATATATCGGGATCCTGATGCGAAATTAGCAAAACAGCTTGGTATTCCAGATGGTTATAAATTTCACAACCAGATCGTACATTATCCTGCTACTATCCTGTTCGGACCGGATGGAAAAGAGTTATATCGCTATGTGGGAAAGAACAACTCAGATCGATTATCTTTTGATCAGCTTGTTTTAAAAGTAAATGAGTTAAGTAAAAAATAAGTAGATATTTGCGGCGGCTGTCTCATTAATCAATCTGAAACTTGTTTAATCTGCGCAGTAAATGCAGGAATACACATTTAATAATATCAGAAATAGCTACTCGAGACCCCTTTTTTACCTTATTTAAGGAAGTGCCAACTACCGGGCCTTTGCCTGAGCGATTCACTTTTCTTGAAAATAACAAACCTCATCTTTTATGCAAGATTGCAGCAGAACAATTACAGGGCTATCTTCTTAATCAGGATGACTGGATCCATAACTTTGGCTTAAAACCAGGTCAGGAAGGAAGCATAATTGGGAAGATGTTCGGTGTTTTAGTTGTTAAGACTTCAGAAAATGAATTGGGATATCTGGCAGCATTTTCGGGCAAACTGGCGGGAGGAAACCATCATTCCAAATTTGTACCCCCGGTTTTCGACAGTCTTCACCAAAACAGCTTTCTAAATAATGGAATGGCAGAACTCAGCCGAATTAATGAAGAGATCAAAAAAGCAGAAACAATAAAGGATGAGGATCAAAAAGAAAGTATCAGCATTCTCAAAATAGCCCGAAGAATCCATTCCAAAGCCCTGCAAAATGAACTTTTCAATAACTATAATTTTCTAAATCAAAAAGGAGAGGAAAAGAGTCTGAATCAAATTTTCAAGGCTGCATCCTATAAAAACCCACCTGCAGGGGCAGGCGAATGTGCAGGGCCAAAACTTTTACAGTATGCTTTTCAGCATCAAATGAAACCATTGGCGATAGCAGAATTCTGGTGGGGGCAATCACCAAAGTCAGATCAGTGGAAGCATGGCCACTATTATCCATGCTGCCGGGAAAAATGCCAACCTATCTTCGCACATATGCTTGAAGGATTAAATTCTGATATTTTAATCTAAATGGTTATTTTAATCTGGTATGGAAGATCTCCTCAGACAAAATATTCAGCGCACTATTGGGCAGCAAATAACCGATGCTCAATTTGAACAATTTTCCAGCTTTCTGTTTTTAAAATCATTTGATAAAAAAACAATTCTTTGTGAGGAGGGTGAGCACTGTAAATATGTTTACTTCTTATCAAAAGGTTCTGCTTTTTCCTATCTGGTCAATGAATATGGCGACAAAAATGCCCTGCAGTTTGCATTGGAAGGATACTGGATCACAGATCATTATAGTTTTTTTTCAGGAAAACCGGGAATCTATACCATTGAAACCCTTGAGGCTGGGCAAATGCTGGTATTAAACCGCGAAAATTTCGAAAGAATATGCGATAGTAATCACTTATTTGAGCATTTTTTCAGAATCCTGATACAAAATGCATTCATTGGACTTCAATACCGGCTTGCTAAAACCAATAGTGAAGATGCCGAACACCGCTATGCCGAATTTTCCAATTTATACCCCGCCTTTATTCAGCGTATTCCACAATATCTTATTGCTTCTTACCTTGGTATTAAGCCACAATCACTTAGCCGCATACGCAAAGAGCAATCAGGTAAAAAATAGTACCAAAGGAATTTTCATTTATTAACCTATGTGAACAATAGTCTTATGATTTAGCAAGAACTTTGTTTCATTAAACAAGTCAGAAACGTAGCCAGGATAAATCTCAATACTTTATACTAAATACTAAGAAATATGAAAGCAATACTTCACAAAGCAGACACCCGCGGTGATGCAAATCATGGCTGGTTGCATAGTAAACATACCTTTAGCTTTGCCAATTATTTTGATCCGGCAAGGATGAATTTTGGGGTACTAAGGGTATTAAATGATGATACCGTTGATGCCGGGATGGGTTTCGGCACTCACAGGCATGATAATATGGAAATT
>CAZGCG010000013.1:0-1225 GCA_964524205.1 uncultured Sphingobacterium sp.
CGCACCAGCTGAGGCGGAAAAAAAGGTTAACGGAGATTTTGTGCTTAGGCCAAAGCTTATGAACAGTTCTGTTATAATAGGTAAAAATATTGCAGATTTCAAGGCAGATAAAATTAAACTTCTAGTCAAATGTGTGGCTATAAATTTAAATGAGAATTTATTAACGTTTCTAAAAGCATGCAGCCTGTTTTATCAAAAGTATGGGGTGTGCAAAATTAGGTTCCAGCTTTCGCTGGATCCGATGGTTATCGGATGACACGCATTTCTTTTATAAGGTAGATCCTGAATTCGTCAGGATTGTTTGCCCCAAAAGTCACATTTATTGATACCACTCAGATTCTGGCGAAGGCCAGAATCTCCCTATTCCACCACTCGGATTGTCATTCCAGCGAAGGCTGGAACCTCCTAAACTTATGAAATTCCATTTCAAGCATTCCCCGGATACTAGTAATTGACAATTATACATTTCAGTAAATATTTAGTAAAAGCACCTCAAAATATGCTGTCTGGAAGGTATCACATTTTGTGATACCACCTTATCCATTTCTTTCCTATTTGAAAAATTCTAAAACCGGATAAAAAAATCCTCTTTTCGCTGTGCTCTTCTGACAAAGACCAATCCTATCCAAAACAAATCGATTGTAACACTAACTTCCGGATGGGATTTAATTTCTTCCCAGGCAGATTTCATCTCTCTACTCCGATAGATATCTTCAAATACCATCATCGAATTATTACTCATCTTGGGTAAACAGCTTTTAAAATAGTTCAGGATAGAAACTTTGGAATGATTTGCATCAATTAGAATAAAATCAAGTTCAGGAATTCCCTCAAGGAGTTTTGGCAATAATTCATCCGAATTCCCATAGAGTAGTTCTACGTTGCGGATATTTAATTTTTCAAGATTCTTCTCTGTGATGGTTAAAGCTCCAGAATTTTCCAGCATACTGACAAACCTTGCCTCCGGAGCCGCTTTTGCAAGATATGCTGTAGTAATTCCAAATGATGTACCCAATTCGATAATAGTTCCAGGATTTAGATCTGCTACAAGCCGGTAAAGAAGTTTAATGAGTTTGGTAGGTTTTGGGACTTTCTTTGTCACATGCGATACTGCAGCAGACTCAGCATTGATTTTCCAACTTTTATCCTGCACTAAATCATTTCTTAGTTGTTCTATTTCCTGATAAACTGTTTTGGCACGAAAATCGTAAATAACCTCATCAAG
>CAZGCG010000013.1:1325-2799 GCA_964524205.1 uncultured Sphingobacterium sp.
CTTAAGAACAAATACATTTTTGCGTAAATTTGTAAATAGCAATGAATGAGAAGGAAGTAGAATCACTTATTAAATTACTCGACGATCCGGACACAGAGATATCACGTCATGTTGAGGATAAATTATTATCCTATGGCAATGAAGTTATTGGATATCTGGAAAATGCCTGGTCTCAGTCGCTGGACACAATTCTGCAGGAAAGAATAGAAAACCTAGTTCACAGAATTCAGTTTCAGAATGTTAAACGGGAGCTTGAATTGTGGCATATTGGAGGCTCCTTCGACCTCCTGCAGGGAATGCTGATCATCAATAAATATCAGTACCCAGATCTTGATGAACAAAAAATTATCAATCAGATTGAGGATATTAAGCGAGACATCTGGATGCAGATGATCTATGAAATGAGTGCGGTTGAAAAAGTAAAATTAATCAATCACATTTTCTACGGGGCTTATGGGTTTTCCGGAAATACTACCAACCATCAGGACCCTCAAAATTCTTACCTGAGTCAGGTTCTTGAAAGTAAAAAAGGAAACCAGATCTTACTTGCAGTGATCTATTCAATCATCGCCCAAAAACTGGATATCCCTGTCTATGGAGTAAATCTGCCACAGCATTTCATTCTGGCTTATGTTGATGAAAATCCAACAGAAGATTTTCATGTATCTCAAAATGTATTTGAGAACAGCATCCTGTTTTATATCAATGCCTTTAACAAGGGCTTTATTTTTGGTCGTAAAGATGTGGACGCATTCCTAAAACAACTGAATCTGAAACCGCTTAACCATTTTTATGAGCCTTGCAGCAATACTGAAATTATCCAGCGGGTGCTCAGAAACCTGATCAGTGCTTATGAAAAGCTTTCGGCTGTTGAAAAGGTAGCGGAACTGGAAGAATTGCTATCGATTTTCCCTGAACCGAGGTAGAGTCAAGAGCCAAGAACCAAGAGTCAAGACAGTTTACGGGTAAATTAAAATCAAGAACCAAGAGCCAAGAACCAGGATTCAAGACAGTTTTCGGGTAAATTAAAATCAAGAACCAAGAGCCAAGAACCAGGAGTCAAGACTGTTTACGGGTAAATTAAAATGATGAGTATCAGAACAAAAATCCTTGATACGTTTTATACTATTCTGGTAAATATCTGTCTTGGTTCTTGGCTCTTGATACTTGGTTCTCTTTAAAATTCCATCAAATAAGCCTTCAAAAATTCATCCAGATCACCATCAAGCACTGCCTGGGCATTCGAAGTCTCGTAATTTGTGCGAAGATCCTTCACAAGTTTATACGGGTGCAGCACATAATTTCTGATCTGTGATCCCCATTCAATCTTTTTCTTATTTCCTTCAATGGTTGCGGAGGCTTCCTGACGTTTACGCATTTCAGCCTCATAAAGCTGAGATTTCAGTAAGCGAATCGCATTCTCCTTATTTTGAAGCTGTGATCTTGATTCCTGATTCTTGATAATAATTCCCGA
>CAZGCG010000013.1:2899-5698 GCA_964524205.1 uncultured Sphingobacterium sp.
AACTGAATGGTAACCGTTTTAATTCCTGCAACATCACCCTCCTGAATATCCTGTTCTGAAACCTTAAATCCATGCTTCTCTCCCCACATAACATACATCCTTAACAGCATAGATGCCCAGTCGCAGCTTTCAGTACCACCCGCTCCGGCAGTGATCTGCATTACTGCATTCAACTGATCCTCTTCGGAGCTGAGCATATTTTTGAACTCCAATTCTTCAACCTTTTTTAAGGTAATCTCATATTGTTCTTTGAGTTCAGCCTCCGTTGCATCTCCCGACTGAAAGAAATCATGCATAACGGCAGCATCCTCCACAGAAGCTTCAGCGGCCTGGAATTCATCCGTCCACTTTTTCTTGGAATTAATAGAATGTAATGATTTTTCGGCCTCTTTGGGATCATCCCAGAAATCGGGCCTGAGGGCTATATCCTGTTCGTTCTTGAGATCATCTAACTTCTTGTCGATGTCAAAGATGCCTCCTCAGAGACGTTATTCTGTCTCTTAAATCCGTAATATTTTCTTTGGTCATAATGCAAAAATAGAAAAAATTGCATCTTTGGTATCGCACTAAATAATTAATCTTGAGAAATTACACCCTGATGTTTATGACAGCCCTGATATTACAGGCCTGTACCTCAAGTATAAAAAACTCTGATGCTGGATCTGCCAACACCAGTACAGATACACTAATCAGTAAAACCCCCTTCACTCTTAAAGGCTTATATACCTTTGGTAATGAGGTAAATACCTTTCAGGAATGCGCTATTCAAAAGGTTTACTGGGTAAATGATAGCCTGGTGAATATGCGTAAACCCTATGAAGAGTCAGTCAAATTCATGTCCTATCCCTATGAAAGTGTGTATGCTGAAGTTAAAGGTTATTTATCCGGAAAATCATCTGAAGGATATGCTTCAGAATATGAGAATGTACTTGTCATTACAGAGATAATTAAGATTGAACAAAAAAACTTCCGAACCGACTGTTATAATTTTGAGTTCATTGCTATGGGCAATGAACCATTCTGGTCGCTGGACATCATCCCCTCCGAAAAGAGAATAGTTCTAAAAGACGTTGCTGAGGAAAAGGTAATGGAATTTTTCTATTCTCCAGCTAATTTTAGAGGAGATACTTATCAGTACAGTACCACAAATCCAAAAAATGAAAAACTTGAAGTTCTGATCCGAAAAGAAAAATGCAGCGACGGAATGTCTGACCGTCAGTATAATTACTCAGCAGAAATCAGGGTGAATGGGAAAATTTTGAAAGGATGTGCGATAAAGAAAGGAGAGATTTTTGATGACAGGCCTTAGGCTGACGTGGTTCGAAAGGCTGACAGGGTTTAAAACCCTGTCAGCCTTAACCCTTAAAAACCGTCAGCTTTTATCTGCTTTTCAGTTACGGGTCCGTACTTCGCCGCAATACTTTTTATATCTTCAGATTTTCCAATAAGTACAAACTGTAAATTATCTCTTGGAAAATACTTATTGATAATCTCCTTTGATTTTGCAACTGTTAATCCGTCGACATTAGCCTGGAAATTATTTATATATGATTCGTCGAATCCATACCAGAACATCTGCGTAAGTAAACCTGCCAGCTGACTTGCAGTTTCATATTTAGGTGGGAACTGACCTTTGACATAGTTCTTTGCTGAAGTCAAAGTTTTCTCGTCAATTCCTTTCTTATGCAGACTGTCAAGTACCTGCAATGCCTTATCCAGAGTTGCCTCGGTAGTTTTCGTGGCGGTGAAGGTGGAAATTGAGAAGGTTCCTGAATTCTTCAGTGGGCTAAATCCACTTCTGGCTCCATAGGTAAGTCCCGAATTTACGCGCAGCTCATCGTTTAACCAGGATGTGAAGCGACCCCCAAAAACTGTATTCACTACATCAATCGCAACAAAATCAGGATTATCCCTGCGAATACCTATTCCTCCGATGTAAAATGTGGTCTCACGGGCATCTTCCTTGTTTACGAGCAGTACCCGGGAAGATTGTATTGCCTTCACAGGCTGAGCAGCAAGAGCCTTCTGTGCTATTGCAGACTTCTTCCAGCCACCGAACAAAGCTCCCAGACGGACTTTCATTTCCTGGGAATTGAAATCTCCTACAATTGCAATCGCAGCACCCTGTGGGCTGTAATTGGATCTATAGAAAGCTCTCAGATCTTCAACGGTAAATTTACCAACGGTCGCAGGACTTCCGCTTACCGGATTAGCATAGACATGATCCCCGAAGATAAACTTATCCCAATAGGCATTAATCACATTTCTCGGACTAAGTTTTGCCTGATCGAGGCTTGCAAGGACACGTTTACGTTCTTTTTCAAACTCATCCTGATCAAAGACAGGATCAACCAGCACTTCCTTTAAAATTGGAAGAACCTTATCCGCATCTTTTGCTGCAAACTTTGAAGAAAGTCCGGCAGATTCCTTGTTTGCATAAGTATTCAAACTCGCACCAATAAAATCCAGTTCCTCTTCTATTTTAGTCTTGCTGTAGTTCTTTGTTCCATATTGTAAGCCCGCAGCAGTTAAACTGGCTAAGCCTGATTTGTCTCCATCATAAATTGCTCCTGCGGGAATTATAGCAGATAAACTGATTACAGGAACTTCATGCTGCTCCATTAAATAAATGGTCAAACCATTGGGCAGAATAAATTTCTGATAAGCCGGTACTTTAAAAGCTGCCGGTGCATTCTGGGCAATTGCTATACTGCATATCATCAAAGCAGTAAGAACAAGGCTGGTATATCTTTTTATGTTCTTCATTTCTTATTCCTCCACATTAGCTTTTAAAATCCC
>CAZGCG010000013.1:5798-13764 GCA_964524205.1 uncultured Sphingobacterium sp.
ACCGAACTCAGGATACTCAATGGATAAAAATCTTTACTCTTCGCTTCAGGCGTATGGTATCCAATCATTAAGTGTGGACTTGGTACTTCCTTTTGGGTATATACCCTTCGCTCCCCCGTTTGAGGCGGTTCTACCAGATTAACAGGTTTTGGAGGATTACTTGCAGGAATTGGAGCCATATACTTTTCAGCAAGACGCTTAACTTCAGCCACTTTTACATTCCCAGAAACTACCACCACACAATTATTTGGTGCATAATAGGTCTTGAAGTATTTCTCAAGATCTTCTTTAGTCCAGTTTTTGATATCAGTTTCATAACCTATAACTGTCCAGTGATAAGAATGTTCCTGAAAAGCTGTTGCATAAACAGCATCATTCAGCATATTCCAGGGTGAGTTTTCAAGAGAAGTACTGCGCTCAGACAAAACAACACCACGCTCGCTTTCAATCATTTTCGAATCTATACTGAGGCTGGCAATACGGTCGGATTCGAGATCAAAAATGGTTTCCATAGCACTTACCGGAAACCAATCTGTGTAAACAGTGACATTTTGAGTCGTATAGGCATTATTGGCGCCCCCATTAAACTCCATGGTCTGATCGAACATCTTGGGTCCGAATTTTTTTGATCCATTGAACATCATATGCTCAAAGAAGTGGGATAATCCGGTAATTCCCGGATATTCATTCCTGGATCCTACCTTATAAAAAAGGTACATATTGGCATTTGGAATAGAACTATCCTCAAGCACCAGGAATTTCATGCCGTTATTTAATGTAAATGTCTTTACATCATCGGCCTTAGTCTGCGCGGACAGAGGAATCCAGCAGCCCAGCAGCAGAATACTTAGTAATCTTTTCATTAATTTATATTGGTCAGGTTGGAAATTAGTTCAAATTAATAGATATAAAATTTAATTTTACTATTCTAAACTGTTTTTTCTTTATTCAATTAAACGATCCTATGCTTCCAAGAATAAATTTCTGCTCCACTGACGCTTACAAGGCACTTTCTAAACATTTTGAGCAGATTAAAAAAGAGCAGCTCCGGGATCTTTTCAAGGATCCAAAACGATTCGATCAGTTCTCGATAAGCTTTGGTGATATTTTGCTCGACTATTCAAAAAACCGCATTAATTCTAAAACTCATGATTTATTGCTGCAACTGGCAGAAGAATGTGGGCTAAAAGATGCAATCAAGCAGCAGTTTAAGGGAGAAACTATTAACGAAACAGAAGGCAGGGCTGTGCTTCATACGGCTTTGCGCAATCCAAACAGGACAGGGTTTATGCTTGATGGGAAAGATATTTTACCGGATATCCACAGGGTATTGGATAAAATGCAACAGTTTTCCGATCAGGTTATTTCCGGAGAATGGAAAGGATATAGTGGCAAATCTATCACAGATATCGTTAATATCGGTATTGGGGGTTCGGATCTGGGCCCGGTGATGGTTACTGAAGCTTTGAAAGCCTACAGCAATCATCTTAAGCTTCATTTTGTGTCCAATGTTGATGGTTCGCACATCGCCGAAGCGCTCAAGAATCTTAATCCTGAGACCACGCTTTTCATGATCGCTTCCAAAACCTTCACTACCCAGGAAACGATGGCCAATGCTTATTCGGCACGCGACTGGTTCTTAAAGAATGGTGGAAATGAGGCTGCTGTTGCAAAACATTTTGTAGCCATTTCTACAAATGAAACGGGGGTAGCGAAATTCGGGATTGATACGGCCAATATGTTTGAATTCTGGGATTGGGTTGGAGGGCGTTATTCTCTTTGGAGTGCTATCGGACTGAGTATTGCCTGCGGAATAGGATTTAAAAATTTCAAAGAATTACTTGCAGGAGCACATGAAGCTGATAATCATTTTCAGAATAGTGATTTCAGAGAGAATATACCTGTTACTCTTGCATTACTTGGGATCTGGTACACCAATTTTTTTGCTGCCGAAAGTCAGGCGATACTTCCATACGACCAATATATGCACCGCTTTGCTGCCTACTTTCAGCAGGGGGATATGGAGAGCAATGGCAAATCTAACGACCGAAATGGGAATCCGGTAAATTATCAAACCGGACCTGTAATATGGGGGGAGCCTGGCACCAATGGACAGCATGCCTTTTATCAGCTCATCCATCAGGGTACAAAACTGATACCCTGCGACTTTATAGCACCGGCACAAAGCCATAATCCAATTGCTAATCACCATCAATTATTGCTCTCCAATTTCTTCGCTCAAACAGAAGCATTGATGAATGGCAAGAGCAGGGAGGAAGTTGAAGAAGAATTAAAAGCTGCAGGAAAGAATGCACAGGAAATTGAAAAATTGGCTCCATTCAAGGTATTTGAAGGGAATCGGCCTACCAACTCCATCCTGATCAAAAGAATAACTCCCCATACTTTAGGTTCGCTAATCGCGATTTACGAACATAAAATATTCGTTCAGGGCATTATCTGGAACATTTTCAGCTATGATCAGTGGGGTGTAGAGCTGGGCAAGCAGCTGGCAGGGCGCATTCTTCCTGAGTTGGAGGATGATCAGCCGGTAACAGGGCATGATGCTTCAACTAATGGCTTGATTAATCAGTATAAGGTATGGAGGAATTAAGCTGAAAGGGGGAATTGAGCTAAAAGGGGAAAGCTTTATGCGTTTTGAAACCTGTCATCCTGAACAAAGTGAAGGAACTTCGTGCTAATTAGTCAAAATTCAATCTAAAATCACTGAGTTCCCTCAACTGCTGAAGGGCAGCTTTCGGGATGACACGTTTTCATTTACCTATTGCAACTGCCCCAGTTTTATCTGAAACAACTTATCCCATTTCTTACCTGTAACAAACAAACGTTTCCCCTTGCTATCCCATGCAATGCCGTTCAAAACGAAGCCATCAAAATCTTTCATTGGCCTGATTGCATCAGCATACAATTCGCTAAGGTCAACTTCCGCAGTAACCTGGCCATTAGCGGGGTCAATAATTACAATGCGGTTAGAATTATAAATATTTGCATAGATACGGCCATCAATAAATTCAAGTTCATTCAGTTCTCTAACAGGCCCGTTCTGGTCATAAACCTCAATAGACCTTTCCTGCATGTAGGTTTCCTTATTCAGGATGTAAATGGTATTGCTGCCATCGCTGCTATAGATAACTTTTCCATCATTGCATAAACCCCAGCCCTCCCGCTGATATTGATTAGGAAACTCGCGAAGCAGTTTCAGGGAATTGAGATCGTATTCCAGACTGACATTATTCTGATAAGTAAGCATCAGAATTTTATCCCCCACAATAGTAATTCCCTCGGCAAAAAGCTCATCCCGAACCTTTGTCATTTGCAGGACTTTGCCAGTAGCAGGGTCAGTTTTCCGTAAACTGGATTCTCCCGTAAGTCCGTCACTCTCATATAAATAACCACCATGGAACTCCAGTCCCTGGGTATAGGAACTGGTGTCGTGCTTAAACACCTTCTCAACTACATACCCGAATTTTTGAGGAACCAGTGTAGATTTCACAACGATATTGGTACTGATTTCCTCCGGCTCTGATTGGCCCCGGTAGATCTTTGCGGTTATGGCTTTTATCCCTAATTGCAGATCTCTGGTTGGTACAGCAACCGATTTTTCATCTGCAGCCTTCTTTAGCTTAACCCCATCTGCAAAATAGACTACTGAATCAGCCTTCTCATTCAACTTAAGTTCCAGGTTTACAGAATCCCCAAGATTCACAGAGGTTCCGGCCTCGGGCATCACCCAGGCAGAAGATTCAGCACTTTGCTTCCCCTCATTCGAGCAATGTGTGAAAAATAAAATACTGCAGACTGAGAGGCAAATTAATTTTAATCGCATGGTTATTTTTTATTAACGGGCATCCTGAATCTCATGGCCAGAATGCATCTTCTGTATGCCTGATTACCGGATCCCCAAATTTATCAAACAGGATTGTAATTATATCAAAACGAACTTCATTCTGATGATTCATCAGATATATATATTCAGCGGAGGCCATTGCCAGAAGTTTCTGTTTGGCCTTACTTACAAAATCTTCGGGCTCAGCAAATCTGTTATTCTCTCTGGCTTTGACCTCAACAAAAACTATAATCGGGTCTTTATAAGCGATCAGATCAATTTCCGCTTTCCTGAATCTCCAATTTTCATCCAAAATTTCATAACCCTGTTCTTCAAGATACTTCTTTGCAAGCAATTCACCCTGATTCCCAAAGACATTATGCCGGGCCATTACTTCAGGATAACAGAACCCAGAAACATTGAAATGCCTTTCTCCACCTCTTTCACCTGCATATATCTGCGCATCAGAATAGCTTGATTATCAGCATCCTGCTCAGCCTGAATTTCATCACGAATTTTTCTTAGGATCCTGTCGACCTTACGTTTCTTCAAATGAAAGATTCCTCCCAGAATGGTTGACCTAAGATTTTCACTTTCATTTCTGACATAGATCTTTCTTCGCGCATACCAGTTTTCGCTCAGAATATAGGGTGAAGATACCATGGCTATTGCCAGATCAGCTATCTGATGATCGGAGTTCTTAATAAAATCCTGCTCTGAAGGAAGTTCTCCATTCTCAAGCTGCTTTTTATATTCCTCAATGATCTGGATGCAAAGCGGATGCTCAAATGTAACATCGGCCAGATTGGAAATAATGTAGGGGGCAATATAGGTATCAGTAATATCATCCCAATGCACCAGCTCATGCCCATAGTTCAGAAGTAGCCTAACGATCTCTTTCTCCTGCGCCTCATCTGTATCTGAAATTCCGGCCGGCTCCGGCATATCGGGTTCCGGAACATTCTCAGTCTGCACCTGAGGAGTATTGAAATTATTATCTTTTTTTATTTTACCGAGACGAATTTTATTCAGCTCTGATATCAATACTCTTTCCTCAATCTGAAGCAGGGAACTACACTCACGCACAAAAACAGAAGCCTTAATCCCATCAGGAATCTTGGCAATACTCTCCACAACCTCTCTGATTATACCTGCTCGTTTGATCGGGTCATTACCGGCATCCTTTAAAAGAATACTCGTTTTAAAAAGTATAAAATCCTTCTTACTTCCTTCGATATGGGATTTAAATGCAGCACTACCAAACTTCTGCACATAAGAATCCGGGTCATCCCCATCCGGGAAAAGGACGATCTTTACATTCAAACCCTCTTCCAGGATCATGTCCAAACCCCTTAATGATGCCTTGATTCCCGCATCATCACCATCGTAAAGTATGGTGATATTTTTGGTAAACCGGCCAATCATTCTGATCTGTTCAATCGTCAATGAAGTACCCGAAGAGGCAACTACATTCTCAATTCCTGCCTGATGCACCGAAAGCACATCTGCATAACCTTCAACCAGGTAGCAATTATCTTCATCTCGCATGGATTTCTTCGCGAAGAATAATCCGTAGAGTACGTTCGATTTATGATAGATATCGCTTTCGGGAGAGTTAACATATTTAGGAACGGCTTTATCTGTTTTTAAAGTTCTTCCTCCAAAACCAATGACCCTTCCAGTAAAACTATGGATAGGAAACATCACCCTGCCTCGGAAGCGGTCATAGAATTTTTCATTCTCCTTACGGATAGTGAGGCCGGTCTCTTCAAGAAACTGAATATTATAACCTTCAGTAATTGCACTTTGGGTCAATGCATCCCATACATCAGGAGAATAACCTAGTTCAAATTTTTTAATAATATCATCTCTGAAACCACGCTCCTTAAAATAACTAAGTCCGATACTTTTGCCTTCATCGGTCTCAAGCATCTGCTGCTGAAAAAACTTCGCAGCCCAGGCAGAAACGATGTACAGGCTTTCACGCCTGTCGTTAACCGCCTGTTCTTCAGGGGTATTTTCTACCTCTGCAATTTCTATGCTGTATTTATTGGCCAGATAACGAAGTGCCTCGGGATAAGTTGCTTTTTCATGTTCCATAATGAAACGGACAGAATCGCCACCCTTACCACAACCAAAGCATTTGAAAATTCCCTTTCCGACTGAGACATGAAAAGAAGGTGTCTTTTCATTATGAAAGGGACAAAGGCCAATCATGCTGGTCCCCCGTCGTTTTAAAGACACAAAATCACCTACAACTTCCTCAATACGGGATGTTTCAATGATCTTGTCGACGGTATCCTTTGGAATCAATTTTTTATTACTGGAATTTAAAAATAGTTAAAGTATTTATCATTTACTCACCTTAGCTTCAAGCTCCGCGTACCACTCAGCACCATACTTACGGATAAGTGGCTCCTTCAGAAATTCATAAACTGAAACTTTCAATTCCTTGCCAAAGGCGCAGGCAGCACTACAGATACTCCAGCGGTCGTAATGAAGTACATCAAACTCAGGATAGTTTGTAATTCGAATAGGGTATAAATGGCATGAGATTGGCTTTTTCCAGGCTATTTTACCATCTTCCCAGGCCTTCTCAATAGCGCATTTACTGATTCCATTCTCCATGATCACATAAGCACATTCCTTATTGGTGTCTACACAGGGGGTAGTATAATCTCCCTCAAAATCCTTCACATAAGTGCCAAACTCTTCAATAACAGCAATTCCCTTTTCTGTCATATATGGCTTAACCAGCGGGTAGATCTCATCCAGAACGGCCAGTTCATCCCGCTCCAGGGGTGCTCCTGAATCCCCTTCAATACAACAGATGCCCTTACATTTATTGAGATTACAAACAAAATTCTCATTGACTACATCCTCATGAACCAATGTGCTCTGTACTTCGATCATATATATTATTTTACTAAACCCAGGGGATACTTTAATCCATCCGCTGTCATAAGTTCGAGGGTTACTGAACCTACAAGAATCTCAACATGAGCCTTTACAGGAATACGGTTTGCATCATCTGTTATCCAAAGGTATAATTTACTGTCCCTTCTGAAAATTCTGCCGGGTTGTATTGATGGACTAAATTTGATACAATTAAATGTGCCCAAGGCGGTTTTTATACGTTCTCTGCCCACAAACTGTACCTCCAGTTTACTTATTCCATCACCCAGAAAATAATCCATACTGAACTTATCTCCCTGCTTCAATTTTGAAATATCAAGACTTCTGGCAAAGAAATAAGCAGAAACAACATCAAATGTTTGACCGCTACCCCTAAAAGTGCCCTTATTCGATACTACTTTCTTTTCATCCTGATAAAACCTCGCCTTATCACTTCGACGATAATTTGCCTCCCGAATATTTTCTGTATACAAATACGGACTTAAACTTTCCTTGTCAACATAGGAATCGTAACGATTCCTAACTTTATAAAAAACATTAAAAGATCCGGCTGTACGGCCCTCTGCGAGCAAATGAAAAACCGGGCGATCGTCAAATTTCGCATCTGTTTCCAATACTTTGATTGAGGCCTCAGCAGCAGTAATAAAGCCGTAACGAAGTCTGTAACTAAGATACTCGCCTGCTTTAAATACCGGTTCCTTAACGTTTTGCAGCCCCTGAGAAAATGCAGTAGAACAGGATATCAGCAGAAGAAATAAAATACTTTTTTTAACCATTTGGTTTTTACTGCAAAAAGTGAACCATCCCGTCCCGGATCAAGTCCGGGATGACAGCCGGATCAAGTCCGGGATGACAGCCGGATCAAGTCCGGGATGACAATCAGGTCAAGCCTTGGACTGTCATAATGGACTGTCACTTGCGCTTGAAAATAGGCACGGTAGAACATGGTTCACCATACATAATGCTTTTAGCTATTTCTGTCAGTTTTACTGTAAGTTCAATATAGGCTGAATTGGGAATGTGAATCTCACCACAGCCTTTGATCACTACACGCTGGTCCCGGTACTTTTCAAAATCTAACTGGTTTAATTTACGGTCGAAAAGAATAGTCTCGAGTACTTCAAGGTCACCAAACACCACTGTTTCTGCAAAGGGTGCCATCTTATTTGCAAGCAGCATATAGGCCCAGGTTGGGACTATAGCATC
>CAZGCG010000013.1:13864-22757 GCA_964524205.1 uncultured Sphingobacterium sp.
AGGGTGCCATCTTATTTGCAAGCAGCATATAGGCCCAGGTTGGGACTATAGCATCTGCAGAACAACCGATTGCGATGTGCTTACCGGAATAAGATTCCCAGTTATGTTCTTTTATGAATTCTCTGAAATCCTTTTCCCTGAGCATTAGGCCATGAAAAAGATTATCCTTAATGTCATAAAATATACGTTCGCCAGCCGGATACAGTTCGGCCAGATCAAAGCTGATGAGCCCGCTCTCAGCAACCCGATTAATAATGTTTTCCTGAACTTCCATCTTCTTTCCTGATTATTGAACAGCATAATCCGGAATAATGCCGATTAGCTGCAAAAAAAATCCGGAAGTGAGTGAACACTTCCGGATACAAAGTTAGTGAAATTAGCTATTAAAAGAATTTAACGCGGTTATCCTTGATCTTTGAGTTATCACGCAGAGCTTTGAAAGCCTCACCAGAAGCACGCTGTGCCAGCCCCTGAGATACCTGAACCTTTTGTTTAAAGGCATTGGTAAGGGGTGCAGGCTTACTAAAGCCATTTACAATGAAAACGTACACTCCCTGATCACCTTCAACAGGCTTTGATAATTTACCTGGCTGTGACCCAAAAAGAGTTCCAACAAGCACATTTTCCTGTGAAAGTCCTGGAATTACCGGGTTTGCAAACACAATATTCTGTACCGGTGTTACTGATCTGCCAACTTTTTGAGCTACCTGATCGATAGATTTAGATCCGGCAAGAGCCTTTTCCATTTTCTCAATCAGCATTCGCGCTTTAACCCGCTTCATTACCATTGGCTCTATATCCTTCTTAACCTGATCAAGAGCAAGTGTTCCCTCTTTAAATATATCGACCACCCTCGCTACCGCGAATTTACTACCCATTTCAAATACCTGATTTGAAACATCTCCTTTATCAGCACCAAATACCCATCTTACCATCTCACGGGGGCTATCCAATCCTGGAATAGAAGATTGAGTAGCTATGACATTATCGGCAAGAAGTTTAGCATAACCTGCTTTTTTAGCTTCTGAATCAAATGTTTCAGCATCTTTTGCAACAGTAAGGAAACTTGTTGCTTTTGAATAGGCCTCCTGTTGAGTTTTATTACTTGCTGAGAAAGATTTATCTACAATAGCAACTTTAGCTACTCTGGATGAACCAATTTGAGCATTGATCTTAATTATGTGAACACCGAACTGGGTAGTGATCACTTTAAGATCACCGGTTTTGCCATTGAAAACAGCTTCCTCAAATGCAGGCACCATAGCACCTCTTGCAAACGTACCAAGATCCCCACCTGAATCTTTTGAAGCATCAGTTCCGAATTTAGCAGCAAGCTCAGCAAAACTGCCTCCTCCTGCAATTACACCCCTGATTGAATCTGCTTTTGCTTTTGCCTTATCTATACCACCCTCAGTTGCAGGATTCAGTAAAATATGACTTGCTTTTACTGAATCAGGTCCTACCTTAAGATCAAGAACCTTAACCATTTTGTAAACTCCTCCAGAGAACAAAGGGCCAATAAATGCTCCGTTTGAAGCACTGAATACTGCTGAATCAAGCGCAGGTTCCAATTGTCCTTTACGAACATAGGTGATTGGCATTTTAGTTTCAGCGTTGATACTTACAAATAATGAGTCGTTGCTAGTAGCCCTGAACTCAGCTGCGGTTTTTGCAACCATTACCTTAATATCAGCAGAATCCGCCTTTGAAGGGTTTGCATCAAAAACGATGTACTCAAATGAACGTTTCTCCAAAGGATTCTTAAACCTGTAAATATTTTCATTGTAATAATCAGAATAATCCTGATCAGTCAGTTTAACCTGATTATCCGGAACTGAACTGTATTCCAGATTTACAAAACTGAAATTCGCGAGCTTATTACGCTGATCGTAATCTTCCCTTGCCTCAAGTGAGGTCACGTAAAGACTGTTTTTGATCAGATTTGTATACTTCTGTGCCAGTTTATTCTCACGGATATTGAGCAAAAAGGCAGTCCACTGCTGACTAACAGGACTTGATGCAGGCTGAGACTTAACATTCTCAAGAAATGCATTTAACTGCATTCTGTTCAACTGACCTGTTTGAGGATCTCCAAAGTTCTGAATGATCTGAGGATCAGGATTTTTTCCTGACACAAGGTCGTTCAACTCGTTCTTACTTACCTGCAGACCTAAACGACTCATTTCCTTGCTCATCAAAATCTGTGAAATCGATTGATTCCATGTATTTTCAATGATGTAAGAGGTCATTTGAGGATCCAGATTACTCTGACCCATCTGTTGTTTGAAATTGTTTGTGTTCTGCTCTACCTTCTCGTTAAATTCAAGAATAGAGATGGCATTGCCATCAACTTCCCCAACTTCAGTCTGATTTCCCTGCATAAACGATCCGCCAAACTGTACTGCGTCGCTAACTAAAAATGCAATAATTGCAAAACCAATAGCCCCAACGATGATTATCCCTGCACGGTTCCGCAAAAAACTCATTATTCCCATATCCGTATTTTTTTTCTAATATAATTTTAAAAGAGGGCGCAAGATACAAATTTTGGAAAATAAACAATAGCTTAATTTGAGGAAGAAATTAGGGAGCAATATACTTGTGTGTCAATGGCTTTGAGTGCCCTGAATTCTATTGAAACAATCTACTATAAGAACAATAGTGATCAGGGTATCAACACATCATTTATACCCTTTATGCAGGATCAGGAAACTAGCGCGTTCTTCCCGCTTAAAGGGTATATCCCAATTACCCTGATAGCTGATCTTTGTTGGCAATAAGGTTTTATCTTCACCAAAATATCCCAGTTCAATGTTCATCTGAACATCAAAATCAAAAGCGAGATTTCCATATTTCATGTCTACATAACGTCCGAGGATTTGAAAATTACGCATATCAAAGATCGTGACCAGTTCCTTAATCATCATCCCTCCTTCAGTCCAGCCCGACAGATCCGGTTTAAGTGCGACCTTAAATCGATAAACCGGAATAGAATCAAGATAGGTTCCTCTGTAAAAGGTATAATCGTAATACTGCCTCATGTTTGGGGTAAAAATCTGAGTTTTATTGCCAATGAATGGGACACCTTTAATCGGCCTCCCAGGACTAAAGATCAGGGTTTTCAGCTTGTCCTTATACGATTCATTGCTTTCACCCTTTGCCCCTGATATCGGTGCGGAAGGAACAAAATCAGAATTATAGGCATTCATGAAAATATAATCAAACATCTCGACCGTGTACAGGGAATACTTTCCATTTCGCTTGTAAACATTACCCTCATCCCTTTTTTCAAGGATCTCCATTTTGTATGGTCCGGTATTATTATGGTAAATCCTGCGATAGATTTTACCTTCAACTGCGTTTGCTTTATCGTATGTAAAAATGCGGTTCTCAGCGTTAAAGCTGTATTTCTTCATATTACGAAATGCCGCATAAAAGCTGGTATCATTAATAATCTCATTAATGAAGGTCTCGGCAGTAAGACGTGTTGAAGTAATAGTAATAGCCGAGTCGATGGTAACTGTAAGTACAGTATCGGGATTAAAACGCGGAATTTTCTGAGCCAAACCTACACTGCAAACACTTAACAGGCTCAGTAATAAATATATTTTCTTCATAATAGTTTCAAAAAAGCATATACATCCCAAAGAAGTATATGATACTAGTTACCCAACTGCTTCAGGGCAATATAAGCCATCAGTCCGGTACTTAATTTGAGAGATTCTTCATCCACATCAAATGTCGGTGTATGAACCGAGGAGCTTATCCCACGCTCCTTATTACCTGTACCCAGTCTGTAAAAACAGGCATCAGAAACCTGGGAATAGTAAGCAAAATCCTCTGCTGCCATCCAGATATCCAGATCCAGAACGTTTTCTTTTCCTAAATAGTCTTCGGCGTAAGCACGAACCTCTGCTGTTAGTTTTTCTTCATTGATGAGAAATGGATATCCGCGAACGATGTTAAAATCGCAGCTTCCACCCATAGCTTCGGCAATGCCTTCGGCCATTTTCTTCATTTTTTCATGAGCTCTGGCTCTCCAGTCTTCATCCATAGTACGGAAAGTTCCTTCAAGGTAAACCTCATTCGGAATCACATTTGTAGCACCATTGGCAATAACCTTACCAAAGGAAAGTACAGATGGTGTTTTGGGGTCTGCTACCCGGCTGATGATCTGCTGCAATGCAACAATAATATGTGAAGTGATCAATACAGGGTCAATATTTTGCTGAGGCTGTGCTCCGTGACCACCTTTTCCGTAAACAGTTACATAGATCTCATCGGTTGAAGCCATGTATTTCCCTGAGCGGAAGCCGACTTGTCCTGCCTCTATCAAAGGCATTACATGCTGTCCGATCACGGCATCAGGTTTCGGATTTTCAAGAACCCCTTCTTTGATCATCATACTTGCACCACCGGGTAATTTCTCTTCGGCAGGCTGAAATATCAGTTTTACGGTTCCTCCGAACTCATTTTTAAGTTCAGTTAGGATTTTCGCAGTCCCAAGAAGAGATGATGTATGTGCATCATGCCCGCAAGCATGCATCACACCAGGATTTTTTGATTTATAAGGCACCTCATTCGCCTCAACGATCGGCAAAGCATCCATATCAGCACGAAGGGCAACAACCGCATCAGAGGGTTTCTCTCCTTTGATCATTGCTACTAAACCTGTATTCGCCATCTTAGCATACTTAATTCCGAGTTCATCAAGCTTTTGTGCTACATAAGCTGAAGTCTGATACTCATGGAAGGAAAGTTCAGGATTGGCATGTAAATGCCGGCGGTTCTCAACCACATTTGCGTGGATCTCTTTTGCAAGAAGGCTAATCTTATCTTTTAACATTATTTAAGAATTATCATGTCAGAAAAAATGAACATCGAAGTATAGTATTTCTTTAGCTCATTCATCAACTTTTCGGCTTCCAGCCGGGTTCGGAAATCCCCAACTCTCAGCCGATAATTTGGTTGGGTATAACTGATGTAGGTATTAATAGCCGGATACCTGGCTTTAAATTTTGCCTGTTCAGAATAAGCAATCTGCCGATCTAAACCTGAAAAAATCTGCACCCTGAAACCTGACAAAGTCACATTTTTACCAGAAACACCAGCCCTGTTCAATTGCAGGCGACGGGCTATCAGGCTGTCAATTTGCGGGTCTTTTGTAACCAGAACCTTACCCTTTTCCTGGGCTGAAAGCTGCTGGAAACACATAATAAGAATAAATCCGATGAGGCTTTTCCAATGCATTCTTTTAATCGGCTCCTACTCCATGGCAGTTTTTGTACTTCTTACCGCTTCCGCAAGGACAAGGATCATTCCTGCCTATCTTTTGTTCCACCCTGATCGGCTGAGTCTTTTGCAGTTCTCTGGTATCATCAACAGGTACTCCACCAGAAGACTGATTAAGTTCAGGTTTTGAAACCTTTAATTTACTCAGATCCTGGCGTGGCTGAGGACGTGCCTCACGTACCTGATCCGGATCCTGAGAAGGAATATTTCCCTTGAAAAGGAAGCTGACAATATCTTTATTAACGGTTGCAAGCATCTGTTTGAACATGTTAAATGCTTCCATTTTATACACAATCAAAGGATCTTTTTGCTCATAAACAGCATTCTGTACCGACTGCTTCAATTCATCCATCTCACGTAGGTGCTCTTTCCAGGCATCATCAATAAGTGCTAAAACAACGCTCTTTTCAAATGCCTTAAATACCTCATAACCATTGCTTTCAACAGCTTTTTTGAGGTTAGTTGCTACCTGAACTGAACGTATTCCATCAGAAAAAGGAACCACAATGTTCTCAATCTGATCACCACGCTCTTTAAAAACATCCCTTAAAACCGGAAGTGTTTGGTTTGCAATGGCTTCAAGCTTACGGTGATAGAAGTCGTTGATTTTTTCAAAAACTTCATCGGTAAGTGTATGAATATTACTTGCCGCAAATTGCTTTTCAGTAAGTTCAGGATCGACCGAGAAAATACGGATCACTTCCATCTGGAAGCCTTCAAAATTACCCTGATCCTTGTATTCGGAAACAACATCCTCTACCACATCAAAAATGGTATTGTTCAGATCAACATCCAGACGCTCTCCGAATAATGCATTCTTACGTTTTGCATAAACTACAGAACGCTGTGAGTTCATTACATCATCATATTCGAGTAATCTCTTACGAACACCGAAGTTGTTTTCCTCTACCTTACGTTGTGCACGCTCAATGGATTTGGTGATCATTGAATGCTGAATTACTTCGCCTTCTTCAATTCCCATTCTGACCATGATATTGGATATCCGCTCAGAACCAAATAAACGCATTAGATTATCTTCCAGAGATACAAAAAACTGACTGGAACCCGGATCACCCTGACGACCTGCACGACCACGTAACTGTCTGTCGACACGGCGTGATTCATGGCGCTCGGTACCCACAATCGCTAAACCTCCTGCATCCTTAACACCAGGGCCAAGCTTGATATCCGTACCACGACCAGCCATATTTGTTGCAATGGTAACTGTTCCTGCCTGTCCGGCTTCTGCAACGATATCCGCTTCCTTCTGGTGAAGTTTCGCGTTCAAAACGTTATGCTTTATGCCTCTTAGCTTAAGCATCCTGCTCAGTAATTCGGAAATCTCAACCGAAGTTGTACCTACCAGTACCGGTCTGCCGGCCTCAGTCAATCTTGTAATTTCATCCGCAACAGCATTGTATTTCTCACGAACGGTACGGTAAACCATATCTTCATGATCCTTACGCTGAGCAGTCACATTTGTTGGGATTTCAACAACATCCAATTTATAGATCTGCCAAAGCTCGCCAGCTTCTGTTACAGCCGTTCCGGTCATACCACATAATTTATGGTACATCCTGAAGAAGTTCTGCAGGGTAATGGTTGCATAGGTTTGGGTAGCATCCTCAACCTTAACATTCTCCTTTGCCTCAATCGCCTGATGTAATCCGTCAGAATAACGGCGACCATCCATGATACGACCAGTTTGCTCATCAACTAATTTGATCTTGCCCTCATCAACGATATATTCTACGTCAATTTCAAAGAGGGTATAGGCCTTAAGCAATTGATTTACAGAGTGTATACGCTCAGATTTTATTGAGAAATCACGCATTAAGGCGTCTTTTTTCTCGATCTTTTCTTCGGTAGATAGTGCAGACTTTTCAAGATCAGCGATCTCTGTACCAACATCCGGCATCACAAAGAAGTTTTGATCTTCTCCTGAGGCGGTAATCAGCTCAATACCTTTTTCGGTCAATTCAACCTGATTATTTTTTTCATCAATCACAAAGAAAAGCTCGGCATCTGCCTTTGGCATTTCCTTGTTCTGATTTTCCATGTGATAATTTTCTGCCTTGGTCAGGACCTGCTTCATGCCCGGCTCACTCAGAAATTTGATTAATGCCTTGCTCTTTGGCAAACCACGGTAAGCTCTCAAAAGGGCTAAACCACCTTCTGTCGGACCAGCATGGCCTTCATTTATCAGCTTTTTCGCTTCATTTAGAACACCGTTAACGAAATTTTTCTGGGCAGTTACCAGACGTTCAATACGGGGTTTCAATTCATAGAATTCGTGTTCATCACCTCTTGGAATCGGACCTGAAATGATCAGCGGGGTTCTGGCATCATCGATCAATACCGAGTCAACCTCATCCACCATCGCAAAATGCAATTTACGCTGAACCAGACTTTCAGGATTCAGTGTCATATTGTCACGCAGGTAATCGAAACCAAATTCGTTATTGGTACCGAAAGTGATATCAGCGAGATAAGCTTTACGACGTTCTTCAGAATTTGGCTGATGTTTATCGATACAGTCAACGGTTAATCCGTGAAATTCAAATAATGGCCCGTTCCATTCAGAGTCACGTCGTGCCAGGTAATCATTCACTGTTACGATATGAACCCCTTGTCCGGATAAGGCATTCAAATAGGCAGGTAAGGTTCCAACAAGAGTTTTACCCTCACCTGTTGCCATCTCGGCTATTTTACCCTGGTGAAGTACTATACCACCAATCAGCTGGACATCATAATGGATCATGTTCCAGGTCACTTCAGTCCCGGCAGCAAGCCAGGTATTATGGTGAATAGCCTTATCGCCCTGAATAATGACATTCTTCTTGCGGGCTGCCAGCTCTCTGTCGGCCTGTGTAGCTGTAACTTCTATTGTTGTGTTTTCGGTGAAGCGTCGTGCAGTATCTTTCATAACTGCAAAGGCCTCAGGTAATATTTCCATCAGGACTTTTTCCAGCTCCTTATCACGATCTTTTTGGAGCTTATCCAACTGATCATAAAGTGCCGTCTTTTCATTAATTGGCAGATCTTCCGATTCTGCTTTGGTCTTCACAACCGCAATCTCTTTATCGATTTCTTCAAGAAATGCTTGAATACGAGCCTTAAAATCTATTGTTCTCTGCCTTAATTCATCATTGCTAAGGGAATGTAATTTGGCATATTCCTCTTTTGTTTTTTCAACCAATGGCTGAATCAGTTTTATATCACGATTGGATTTACTACCGAAAAGTTTACTTAAAATTCCTAACATGTGTATGTGAAATATTGAAATTCAATTTATACAAGAATTACGCCATTACCTTTTTATAGTCAGTTTGGCATAATTCAGGGGGCAAAATTACGATTATTAATGAGAAAATGGTCTTGCAGATTTTGTCAGAAGCAAGAAGTCTGATGATTCACAGATTAGGTGAAAATCAAAAAGACAGATTTGGCTTTCCTATATATAAGCAGGAAGTTATCTTAATTTTCGTAATAAGGAGGGGTAAAAAAATACGGTTATAATTGTCTGATAAGGCTCTTGAGCCACAATAATTGATTTTTGAAACCAATACCTGTGTGTTATAGGCTAGTTCAGCCCTTTCCT
>CAZGCG010000014.1:0-18105 GCA_964524205.1 uncultured Sphingobacterium sp.
AAAGGTGTGGTAAAAGAGGTATGTCAGGAAAAAGGCTGCTGGATGACCATGACTCTCGATAATGGTGATGAAATGAGAGTAACTTTTAAAGATTACAAGATTTTTGTTCCCAAAGATCTTGGAGGCAAAGAAGTCGTATTGGATGGTTTTGCATATACTGATACCACTTCAGTTGAAAAACTAAGACATTATGCAAAGGATGGTGGAAAGAGTGAAGCAGAGATTGCTGCAATCACAAGTCCGAAAGAACAACTGGCTTTTGAAGCTAAAGGCGTTGTTGTAATGAACTGATTTTTAACAGCTGATTTTTAAAGGGAGCTATCATTTATCTGATAGCTCCTTTTTTATTAAACATTTTTATAGGGAAATTCAATATTTAACACACCTTCACTACCTCCATATTCAATAATTGGCCAAGCTTCTCAATTTTTGAGCTGATATGTCCGATACCTACTGCACAATGATGGGCAGGTCCATAGCTATTCCAATTATTTACAAAATTTCTTGCCCCGATTGGGAATTTATACCGGCTATTGGTATTACCTATCTGCAGGATGGGACCCGGGACCGATTCGCCCTCTGCTACCAGGAGCATCAGTCCGCCACCTCTCTTTTCTGCAACAGAAAGCAGTGTCACCGGACCATTTTTAACCATCATTTCCACTGACACACCTTTGCCTACTTTTCCATGATAAACATGCAGTGGGCGTACTCTGGTTTTACCTTCTGCAATTGCAATATGACCCGGACCATCATGACCCATCAAAATCACATCATCTTTAAAATCCATCGCATAGTATTCGGTAAAAGATCCACCTGCTCCAAACGAATCCATGATCTTCATCGCCTGCACGTTCTTTATTTCATACTCACCGGCAACGGGGATCCCATTTGCAGTAAGCAATGAATTGCCTAATATGATTGAAGAAATGGCTTCCTCATTTTCAACATTTCCGGTGCCTTTATAATAATAGGCCATTGAACCGAGCTGGTGTTTAGCAACCAGTTTATCCAGTGCGACAGAGGTGATCGCAGCTTTTTCCATTTCGTCTGCCGGGCAATCAGATTGTACATCAAAGGTCTCATTGAAAAGCTTCAGTCTGTCGTTTAATTCTTCATTGCTCACTTCTTTTCTCAGGCTTGCCAGTTCTTCAACCTCAATGAGTTCAATATGACCTCCGAAGTGAGCGTATTGCTGGGTTAGATCTGTGTAGATATCCAGCATACCGCTGTAATAATGCCCCATACAACCCAGTCGGTTATATGCCATTATATTAGCCACTTTAGCAGCCTGTACCCACTCTGTTACTTCATTCCAGCACAGATCATCATCGTGCAGCATTCCTGTAATCTGATGGAATTTAACACCTACTCTGTTAAAAACATTAGCAATTTCAGGTACAGGGCATGCCGAACAGTAAGAAAGCCATTCACCAGTCATTTTGGTCCTGTCTGTCATGGCATTGAATGCGGTATAGTCAATGGCAGCTTCGGGCGCCAGGTTTAAAATTATGACCGGAACCTTTGCCCGCTGCACTACAGGCAAAACGGTTGATGACAATGCATAGGTGGTGACATATAAAAAGATCAGATCTACATCTTCAGTTTTAAATAATTTCCCTGCCTTAAAAGCTTTATCAGGATTATCTACAAGCCCGGCGTTAACAACTGAAGGATGGATATCAGAAAGCTTTTGTTCTACAATATTTAAATAGCCTTCCAGTCGTTCTTTCAAACCTTCAAATTGCGGCCAATAGGTGTCCAGTCCGATGCCGAAAAGACCAATTTTCAAACTTGATTTATTGACCGCAGCATTGTTCAATTTATTCATGAATATTTTATCGATAATTAAAGTTGCAACAGAAAAATCCAATTTCGAATTTTTATTCAATCCATTCAGGATAAATAAACAAATATTAAACCCCTTTAAAATACAAAAGGCCCACAGATTAATTCTGCAGGCCTCTTTTTCTTTTAGCTTTAGCCTTTCAGCTTTTAGCTTATTTAGAAAGGTACATCGATTTCTCTTTGTAAAGATGTCTGAAATAAGGATCCTCAAGGTCGCTTATAAAGCGGATCGATTCGCCGGTAGATTTCATTTCAGGACCCAATTCCTTTTTAACTTCAGGGAATTTATCGAATGAGAAAACCGGTTCTTTGATCGCATATCCAATAAGTTTACGTTCGATCTTAAAATCTTTCAGTTTATTTACACCCAGCATGATCTTGGTGGCAATATTGATATAGGGTACATCGTATGCTTTTGCAATAAAGGGAACTGTTCTGGACGCTCTTGGATTGGCTTCGATCACATATACCTTTTCATCTTTGATAGCGAACTGAATATTCAATAATCCCCTCACATTTAATGCTTTTGCAATTCGTTTGGTATACTCCTCCATCAGATCAGTTACCTTTTTAGAGAGATTAAATGGCGGCAATACAGCGTATGAGTCACCTGAATGAATCCCGGCAGGCTCAATATGCTCCATTAAACCTATGATATGGCAATCATCACCATCTGATATAGAATCAGATTCAGCTTCCTCAGCCCTATCGAGAAAATGATCAATCAATACACGATTTCCCGGCAGGTTTCTCAATAATTTTACAACAGCTTTCTCAAGATCTTCATCATTGATTACAATACTCATTCCTTGTCCGCCCAATACATAACTCGGACGTACCAGGACCGGATAACCAACTTTATGTGCAACTTCCAGAGCCTCTTCGGCACTTTCAGCCACTCCATACAAAGGATAAGGAATGTCCATTTCTTTCAGGAGATCAGAGAAACGGCCTCGGTCTTCGGCTATGTCCATGCTGTCGAAAGAAGAACCAATGATTTTTATACCTTTTTGATGCAGCTTCTCAGCCATTTTTAAGGCAGTTTGTCCGCCAAGCTGAACGATTACCCCCTCAGGCTTTTCAAGCTCAATGATCTCGCGCACATGTTCCCAGAAAACCGGCTCGAAATACAGCTTATCCGCCATGTTAAAGTCGGTAGAAACCGTTTCAGGATTACAGTTGATCATGATCGCTTCAAAACCAGACTCTTTGGCTGCAAGCAAACCGTGAACACATGAATAATCAAACTCTATACCCTGACCGATCCGGTTAGGGCCAGATCCAAGTACGATGATCTTTTTCTTATTGCTGACGATCGACTCGTTTTCGTCCTCGAAAGTGGAGTAATAATATGGTGTTTTAGCCGGGAATTCTGCCGCACAGGTATCAACCATTTTATAGACCCTGTTTATACCCAGACTTTTGCGGCGATCATAAACCTCATCTTCTGTTACATTTCCGAGTAGCCAGGCGATCTGAGCGTCGGCATAACCCTTTTGTTTTAATGTGATGAAGAAATCTGCAGGGATATTATTTAATGAATAACGTTTAAGTTCGGCTTCTATATTGACCAGTTCAAGGATCTGTACCAGGAACCATTTATCAATATGTGTTATTTTGCGGATTGATTCCAAAGGAACACCAAGGCTCATGGCATCCTTAACATGGAACAAGCGATCCCAGCTTGGGTGCTCGAGGCTATGCATGATCTCTTCCAGATTACGGCTTTGTCTGCCATCAGCACCTAATCCCAAACGGTTTGTTTCCAAACTCTGACAAGCCTTCTGGAGTGCTTCAATAAAGGTGCGTCCAATGGCCATAACCTCTCCCACAGATTTCATCTGCAGACCCAGTTCTGTATTGGCACCTTTAAATTTATCGAAATTCCAACGCGGTATTTTAACGATCACATAATCGAGTGTTGGCTCAAAATATGCTGATGTAGTTTTGGTGATCTGATTTTCAATTTCATCAAGATTGTAGCCGATAGCTAATTTTGATGCAATCTTTGCAATAGGGTAACCTGTTGCTTTTGAGGCCAGTGCCGATGAACGGGAAACCCTTGGATTGATCTCAATGGCAATAATAGCTTCAGTAACTGGATCAACGGAGAATTGCACGTTACATCCGCCTGCGAAATTTCCTATTGAGCGCATCATTAGGATAGCCTGATTACGCATTTCCTGATAACAACGATCACTCAGTGTCATGGCAGGAGCAACAGTAATTGAATCACCTGTATGTATACCCATAGGGTCGAAATTTTCGATCGAACAGATGATGATCACATTATCATTTCCATCTCTCAATAATTCAAGCTCGTATTCTTTCCAGCCTAAAACCGCTTTTTCTACAAGAACTTCATGTGTAGGTGAAGCCTGTAAACCGCGGCTTAATGCCTGATCGAAATCTTCTTTTTTGTGAACAAAGCCACCGCCTGAACCCCCCAGTGTGTAGGAAGGTCGGATAACAAGTGGAAAACCAATTAGCTGTGCAGCTTCTTTACCTTCAAGAAAGGAATTGGCAATTTTGGATGGGGCAACCCCAACTCCAATTTCTACCATCAGCTTTCGGAACTCTTCACGGTTCTCTGTCTTCTCAATGGCCGCAATATCAACGCCGACTATACGTACACCGTATTTTTCCCAGATTCCTCTTTCTTCAGCCTCTTTACACAAGTTTAATGCGGTTTGTCCACCCATTGTTGGCAGAACGGCATCGATCTTCTGCTCTTTGAGAATCTGCTCTATACTTTCACAGTTTAAAGGAAGCAAATAAACATGATCAGCTATAACCTTATCTGTCATGATAGTGGCAGGGTTAGAATTGATTATGGAAACCTTGATTCCTTCGTCTTTTAAAGAGAGTGCAGCCTGAGATCCGGCATAATCAAATTCGCAGGCCTGACCGATAACGATTGGTCCTGAACCGATGATCAGGATTGATTGGATGGAGGTGTCTAATGGCATAGTTCTTCTAAAATTTTAATTTCTAATAACAAAAGAGGAGAATACTATGCTATGGAGAACAAAGATCCCGACTGTTTTGTCGGGATGCAAAGTTATATATTTTTATGCATTTTCAGTCTGATTTTTTTGAAATCATGTATTTTAAGAGTAAAAAGAATTTTTACAGAACCTTTAAGAGAAGGACATATCAGTGCCTGAAGAAACCAATTAAAATTATCACTATTTTTCAACGATTGGAACGGGTTTTGTGAGTGTAGCAGATGTAATACTAATTATAAATTCATAAACCCTTATTCTGTTGAATAAATCAGCCTTTTAAAACACAAAATCATGAAAAGATCAATTATTGCATTTGTTATAAGTGCTTCGATATTAAGTGGATGTTCAGCTATTCAGTCCATAGTTCGTTCTACATTCCCGTATACTGCTACACTAAGTGTTCCCTCAACAAACAGGACTGATGTAGCACAATCGGTTACAGCTCAGGCGAGCAGTTTTGACCAGATCTTTACCGGTCAGGGTTCAAATACCAATGCTATTACAGATGTGCGTGTATCATCGGTAAAACTCGATGCCACTTATCCTTCAGGTCAGAGTTTTGGGGTATTTAAATCTGTAAAGATTTATATTTCACGTGGCGATAGTTCCAGGGAGCTTTTGATTGCAACCCGCGATAACATAGCTTCAACAGTTGGAAATAGTATTATGCTTGATGCCGATACTACAATCATTCTTGATGAATACATCAAAGAATCAACTGTTCGCATCAGAATGGAATATGTTTTACGGAATGCCACAACCGCAGATATGACGATTAAAACAAGTCTTGGCTTTAATGCCGCACCCAATACTAGCAAGTAAAATTATTATCAGAAGCTTGATTATTGCCAGGGTACTTTATATTTGGCCTGATGTATTTAATTTCTGTTTTTACTGACTGGCTTTGGAATCAAAGTATGCTCGAAACTTCGGGGGTAATCACAGGTATTTTATGCGTTTACCTGGCTGCAAAAAATAATATCTGGAGCTGGCCGATCGCAATTATCAGCGTTCTGATCTATATTTTCATCTTTTTTGAAGCTAAATTATATGCCGATACAGGTTTACAGGTATATTTTTTAGTGATGAATTTTTATGGATGGTATTTTTGGAGCCAAAAGGATGAACGTAAGAAAGTCCCCGTCTCTTCGATTAGCTTAAAGGAGATCGTTCTATCAGTAGCAGGAGTGGTGTTTTTTACAGCAGGTTTAGGCTTCTTCCTTTACAAAGGAACAGATGCATCATTTCCATTTGTAGATAGTTTCTGTACAGCCTGCAGTCTGGTTGCCCAGGTATTCCTTGCCCGAAAGGTCCTGGAAAACTGGCTGATCTGGATCTTTGTTGATATAATTTATGTTGGAGTATACATTTCTAAGGACTTGCATCTGACTGCCGGTATGTATGCCCTCTATATTATAATTGCTGCTATAGGGTATCACGATTGGAGAAAAGAGTATCGAAGAAGCCGGGTTTTAGTAAGTGGACAGGATCAGATTATTTAGCTATAATGGAGAACTCGGAGAATCTTAGCAAGGAATTGATCAGGATTGCGATTGTTGGTCCTGAGTCTACCGGAAAATCCACAATTTCCCAACAACTGGCTTTGCATTATGATACGGTATGGGTACCTGAATACGCCCGCGGCTATTGCGAAAAGCTTGTTGCGGAGTGTACCTGGGAAGATGAGATCAATATGTTCAGGGGGCAACTGGAACTCGAGGAGCAAATGGTTTCACAAGCCAACCGTCTTCTGATTTGTGATACTACCTTCATAACTGTAAAGATCTGGAGCGATCATATGTTTGGCCGTGCACCGCAGGAAGTGCTTGATAAACTTCCGCTACACAACTACGACCTCTATTTATTAATGGATATCGATCTTCCCTGGGAGGAAGATCCCCTTCGCGATTTTCCGCACATGCGGGAACATTTCATGGAGGTATGGCATAAGGAATTGAAAGCCCTCAATGCTACCTACAGTTTAATTTCAGGATCTGAAGAAGAAAGGCTTCAAAACGCCATCCGGGCAATTGATGACTATTTGTCGATTTAATGATTTGTCCATTTGTGAGTGGAGTTAAGATTAGTTTTCTCATTTAGTGTGTAGCTGGATACAACATTAATATTCCCCTGAATTTTAATAGCAGAATCTGATAACACAGCGTTTAGTATGGCTTAGGGATCGCAGCGGCAGCTTTTTGCCCAAGGAATTTTATAGTTTAAAAGGAATTGCCAGGCAAAAACTATAGCGCCCGCCCGGCTGAGGCCATTCGGACGGGCAGAGCCCGGCCTTCAGGCAAGCCCCAGATGGATAATTAGCGTATAATGCGAAAGGCAAAATACTTAAAGTAAAAAGTTCAAAGCCGAAAGCCAAAACCCAATAGTAATTTCAACATTCAAAACATGATGTTATTTCTCAGGTCGCCTTCAGAACTCCTACCTCATATGCGAATCCCACCAATTAAATATTTCCCTTACCTTGATGCAACGTGGGAAAAATCCCTGCGTCTCTTGATTAAGAAAAGCGTAAAAATTTGGAAGCTGTTTACGTAGATCAGCATTATGACCTTGTGGTTGAATGCAGAAACGGTAGTAGGAAGGCACAAAATGAATTGTACAAGCTCTATTCAAGGGCCATGTTCAACATTGCTATGCGCATTGTGAATGATGCAGATGAAGCGGCAGACGTGCTGCAGGAGGCATTCATAGATGCTTATACCCGAATCTCCGATTTCAGACAGGAGACCACTTTCGGTTTGTGGATGAAACAGATCGTTATCAACAGATCAATTAGTCAGATCCGTAAGCGCAAAATGGAACTGATTCCGATTGATGATACAGACGTTGAATCTATTCCGGATGATGAGGTGACTGATAACTCAGAATTCGAAATGCAGGTGCGGCAAGTACAGGCGACCATCCAGCAGCTTCCGGATGGATATCGTTTGGTACTTACGCTGTACCTGTTGGAGGGTTATGATCATGAAGAGATTTCACAGATTTTGCGCATTAGTGAAAATACTTCAAGGACACAGTTTATGAGAGCAAGAAGAAAACTTGTTGAATTATTGAGGAATCAGGGAATAAGTTATAATTAATAATAGGATCCAATAATGGATCAGGGAGAGGAAAAAGATGAAAGAAAAAGTAGAAAATTTTATCAAAGATAACAGGAGTGATTTCGATCAGTTCGAACCACCTGCTGATCTGTGGGCTAAAATTGAGAAGCAACTTGATGAAAAACAGATAGGTATATCACAAAACAAAACAGAGAAAAGGGAGCGGGTTGTTCGTCTGAGTTTCCTGCTTAAACTGGCGGCTTCAATTATTCCTATTCTGTTTGCAGGTATCTGGTTTTACCAGTACCAGTTTAAGCAATCATCCTATTTGAGCAATATTGATCCGCAACTGGCTCAACAACAGGTACATTATGCATCATTGATAGAAGTTAAAAGGAGCGAGTTGAAACGAATTGAAAAGGAAGAGCCTCAGCTTTATCAGGAATTCTCAGAAGAGATCAAAAAGATGGATGCTAATTTTCAAAAATTAAAGCAGGATTTACCTGCAAGTCCGAATCAGGAAGAAACGGTTAAGGCGATGATCCGAAATCTTCAGATACAGATCGAGTTATTGAATCAGCAGCTTGAAATAATACAACAGATTAACCAATTAAAAAAGGAACAAGGTGATGACACACAAAATATTTAAGAAAGCATTACTTTTTGCTTTGACGATGCTTTTTATAGAATTAGCATCAGCTCAGACAGTTGAGCCAGCCAGACCGAAGAGTCCAAAGGCGAACTCAGAACTTAAGAATATTGAGTTCGAAATAGCTGAAGCCTTCAAAACAGTTGCAGTTGAAATTAAAAATATTGATTTTGAGAAGATCGGAAAAACGCTGGCTGTTGCTACCCATGAACTGAGGAAGGAATTGGGAGATATTCAGATTATTATATCAGATAATCAAATTCCTGAAGATCCGAAGGAGCCGGTAGAATTAACCGGGACGGCCGAAAAGATAAAAAGTATTACCAGAACTTTTTCAGTTGATAGTAATGATAAGCTTTCGGTAAATAATCAATACGGAAAAGTTTCGGTGCATACCTGGACTAAAAATGAGATAAAGGTCGAAATTGAAATTAAGGCTTATGAAGCATCTGAGAATGGTGCTGAAAACCTGCTCGAGAGTGTTGATATCGCTGAGTTGAGAGAAGGTAATCTCATCAGCTTTAAAACAAATTTTGAGAAGACCTCTTTGAATTTCTGGTCGAGGGTGAAGAACGGGCAGGAAGAACGCAGAGGAGTTCAGGTAAATTATCAGATCTATATGCCATCAAAAAATCCATTGGATATCAGTAACCGTTATGGCAGAACTGAAATTGATGATTTTAGCGGGCCGGTTAATATTTCCAGTTCATACGGGTCTTTTAAATCAGGAAAGCTGGATAATCCCGCCAACCAGGTGAAAGTTAATTATGGCTCAGCAAGTATTGAAAGCTTCTTAAATGGAAATCTCTCTGTTGCTTATGGAAGTTTAACTATGAATCAGGCAGCTAAGCTAAGTGCTACAATTAAATATAGTAAAGCTACGATTGCACAACTAAGTCAGGGTGGTAATTTTAATCTGGCATATACCGGCGGATTTAAAATAGATGAAGTGGATAAAAGTGTTAAAAATCTGAATATCAATTCTTCCTATTCCGGTGTTTCATTGGGTCTGGAAGAAGGTGCAAATTTTGATTTTGATGTAACAGTGAACTATGCCGGGTTTAATTACAGTAATAGCCGGGTAAACCTTGTACAGGAGCTTAATACATCAGAGAAGCCAAAAACCTGGAGCCCCAGCAAAAACTATAAAGGGCAGATCGGTAAGGGTTCGGATAGCCGGATAATTATCAAATCCAATTATGGAGGAGTAAAATTTTTATAAACCACCCTAATCTTTCATTAAAACCTTCTTGTACATACAGGGAGGTTTTTTTGTTTTTATTCTAAAAGCTTTTAATCTACATTTGAGAAAAGTTTAAAAATATGGAATGGATAGCAAATCCTGAGATCTGGATATCATTGATCACATTAACGGTACTGGAAATAGTACTTGGAATAGATAATATCATATTTATTTCAATAATGGCCTCTAAACTGCCTGCTAATAAGCAAAAGAAAGCCCGTCAGCTTGGTTTAGCATTGGCAATGATAACCCGTGTTCTCTTGCTGCTTTCGTTAAGCTGGATCATGACGCTTACCAGTCCGCTGTTTAATGCTGGTGAATGGATAGGCTTAAGCGAAGGTGAATTATTTGAGAAATTTGCTATTTCAGGACGGGATCTTATTCTGCTCAGTGGAGGATTGTTCCTTATCTATAAAAGTACCACAGAAATTCATGATAAGCTTGAAGGGGAAGAACATAAATCAGATACCAAAGCAGTGGTAACTTTTTCCGGAGTTATCATTCAGATTCTTATTCTTGATGTTGTTTTCTCTCTCGACTCAGTTATTACAGCTGTAGGAATGGCTGATCATATTGAAGTAATGATTGCCGCGGTAATCATTGCAGTAATTGTAATGATGCTTTCTGCAGGAAGTATCAGTGATTTTGTAAACAAGCACCCGACAGTAAAAATGCTCGCTCTGTCTTTCCTGCTTCTGATCGGAGTATCGCTTTTAGCCGAGGGGTTTGAACAGCACATTCCAAAGGGATATATATACTTTGCAATGGCGTTTTCGGTGCTGGTAGAAATGCTAAATCTGAAAATGAATAAGGGAAAGAAGCCTGTTCACCTAAAAAATGTGCCTGAGGATTAAAAACCGAAATCTTAACTAACCCTGCACAGCAGTCCTTTTAAATATTCGCCTTCCGGGAAGGATGACCTTACCGGATGATCAGCGGGTTGTGAGAACTGCTGAATGAATTGTACATTTTTACCTGCATCAAGTGCTGCCCAGGCAATAATCTGTTTAAACATGCTGATATCGACCGCTCCTGAGCAGGAAAATGTTGCTAAAAGACCACCTTCATTCAGTAAAAGCATCGCCATGCGGTTAAGGTCTTTATAAGCCCTGGAGGCCTTTGTTAAAGCCGATCGGGAGGGGGCATATTTGGGCGGATCAAGGATGATGATATCAAATTTTTCATTTTCTTCCCTGAACACCCTTAACTGTTTATTTACATCAGATTGTATTTGACGGTGCGGGATATTGTGAAAATCATTGATTTCAATATTTCTTTTCAGGGTATCAAGGGCAAGTGCTGAACTGTCTACACTAATTACTTCTAAGGCTTCGTTTTTCATAGCATTCAGGCTGAAACCCCCTGAGTAGGAAAAACAATCCAATACTTTTTTACCTTTCGCATATTCTGCGACCCATTTACGGTTATCACGCTGATCACAGTAAAAACCAGATTTCTGACCTTCGGCAATATTGACCTGATAAAATATACCATTTTCTCTGACGCTGACAAATTCTGGTGGTTCTATACCGAGCAGAACTCCTCCGGAAGAAGCTTCCATCCCTTCGTGCGCCCGTGCTGAAGCATCGCTTCTGTCGAAAATACCTTTGGGGTTTAATAAGCTCTGCAGTTCATCGAGCAGAATATGTTTGATTCGCTCCACTCCCGAAGTTAAAATCTGTACGGAAAGAAAATCGGCATAACGGTCTACAATAAGGCCCGGCAAATAATCAGCCTCGCTAAAAATTACGCGGTATGTATTTGTTTGATCAGTATGCAGATCAGTTCTGAGTTTAACGGCATTTCTGATTTTCTTTCTCCACCAGGTTTCGTTGATTTCAGTTTCCAGATTCCATTCGAGTAAGCGAACGGCAACCCGCGACTGATCATTAAAGAATCCATAGGCAAGAAAATCATTGTTGCTGTCGGTAACCATGATAATATCGCCATTTTCTGGCTTTCCTTTAACATGATCTATTGCGCCCGAAAATACCCATGGGTGTAATTGCCTGACAGCTTTTTCCTTACCTTTTTTTAATCTTACTGAATCCATCCCGCAAAGTTATCAAAGAGTTCCCCATTTCCTATTCCCTATTTCCTATTATCCATTTCCTATTTCCTTTTCCCTATTTCCTATTTCCTATTTCCTCTTACCTTTACCTCATGGAACAAATACAATGGTCAGATTTTGAGAAGGTGGCGTTGAGAGCAGGTACAATTCTTGAAGTTCTCGATTTTCCTGAAGCCAGAAAACCTGCGTTTAAAATAAAGGCTGATTTTGGGGATTTGGGTGTGAAATGGAGCAGTGCTCAAATTACCAAACATTACACAAAATCCGAATTGATAGGCAGGCAGATCATAGGGGTTTTGAATTTTCCAAAAAAGCAAATTGCAAATTTTAGTTCAGAGTTCCTGGTAACAGGTTTTGCGGATCAGGATGGCCATATCGTTTTGGCTTCTGTAGAACGCCCGGTTCCAAATGGCTCAGCATTGATATGAGATACGTGAATTTTACGGATGAGCCGGAACAAAGTCCCGACAATTTTTTTATGGCAGAAGCCCTGAAAGAAGCGCATAAGGCTCTTGCTCTTGATGAGGTACCTATCGGTGCAGTTATCGTACATAAAGGTAAAATAATAGGCAGAGGACATAACCTGACCGAGCAACTGAATGATGTTACTGCTCATGCAGAGATGCAGGCTTTTACAGCAGCAGCAAATTATACCGGTGGTAAATATTTGAAAGATTGCACGCTTTATGTCACTATTGAACCTTGTGTGATGTGTGCGGGTGCGGCACAGTGGACTCAGATTAGCCGCATTGTTTACGGAGCTGAGGATGTAAAAAGAGGCTTTTCACAGATCAGTAAACGGATTCTTCACCCTAAAACAGAATTGATATCTGGGGTATTAGCTGAAGATGCAGCAAGGCTGATGAAAGAGTTCTTTATTTCCAGGCGTAACAAAACTTGACAACAAATTGAATAAATTCTGACAATTCGGTCTTATATTTGTTATAGAATAAATCATTAACCTAAATATAAAAATTATGGCATTTGAACTACCTGCGTTAGCTTACGCAACAGACGCTCTGGAACCACATATTGACAAGATGACTATGGAAATCCACCATGGCAAACATCATCAGGCTTATGTAGATAATGTAAATAAGGCACTTGACGGAACCGACGGCGCGAATCTTAAGATCGAAGACCTGATGAAAAATATTTCTAAATTCCCGATGGCGGTTAGAAATAACGGTGGAGGTCATTTCAATCATACACTTTATTGGTCTGTAATGTCGCCTAATGGCGGCGGTGCTCCCTCAGGAGATTTGGCTAAGGCTATTGATGCGGCTTTCGGATCATTTGATGAATTCAAGAAAAAATTTGCTGAGGCAGGTATGACCCGTTTCGGTTCAGGATGGTCATGGCTTTCGGTTGGTTCTGATGGGAAATTACAAGTAAGTTCCACTCCAAACCAGGATAATCCATTGATGGATATCGCTGAGGTTAAAGGTACTCCAATTTTAGGAATGGATGTTTGGGAACATGCTTATTATCTTAAATATCAAAACAAACGTGCTGATTATGTTGCAGCATTTATGAATGTTGTTAACTGGGATGCAGTAGCTGAGCGCTTCGCGAAAGCAAAATAATTGCATTTGGCATTAAAATTGAAATAGTGATGTATATTTAAATACATCACTATTTTTATTTTAAATGCTTATGAAAAATTTATCTTTTGTTGTAGCCTTTTTGGCTGTTAGCCTTTTATCGGGTTGTGATCTGATAACCGGCATTTTTAAGGCCGGTGCATATACCGGTATCTTTGTCGTTTTAGTGGTTATCGCACTGATTGTCTTTGTGATTTCAAAATTCAGAAGTAAGGATTAGTCGGGCTTAATCTCCATAATTTCCTTTTTCTTTTTGCTGCGCATTCTTTTAGGAATAGCTTCAATAATTTCCTTCTCAAGGATTAATATCAGCTTGCGCTTAAGGAAATTTCTATGTGTAACAATACTTATTTCGCGGCTGGGTTCGGGTGTTTTAAAATAACGTACCCGGTCAAGCTGCTTAACTGAAAAATCACTTATTGAAAGCTCAGGCAAAAGGGTAATGCCTTTGTTCAATTCAACCATACGTTTGAGGGTTTCAACGCTGTCGGTATTGTATTCAAGAGGCTTCTGCTCATCAGCTTTTTTACGGTTGCAGATATTCAGAATCTGATTCCGCATGCAATGCCCTTCATTTAAAAGCCAGAGATCTTCAAGATTTATATCTTTTGCTGAGATGTTCTTTTTACTGATCAGGGGACTTGATTTAGAGAGGTAGGCAACGAATGATTCATAAAAAAGGGGTGTTTCACACAGGCTTTTATCCTCAAGCGGGGTTGAAAGTATCCCGCAATCAAGCAGCCCGTTTTTTAATTCCTGAACGATCTGATCAGTCATATATTCCCATATCTGCAGCTGGACGTCCGGGTATTTTTCCATAAATGCAGAAATTAATTTTGGCATCAGATAAGGTGCCATAGTTGGGATTATTCCGATTCTAAGTTCACCCGTAATTATATTTCTCTGATTGCTGATCAGCTCATTTAGTTTATAGCTCTCTTTTAGTATGATCCTTGCCTGCTCTATTACTTCAGCTCCAATCTCAGTTGGTAATACCGGCTGCTTGCTTCTGTCGAAAAGCTTTACTCCGAGGGTTTCTTCCAGTTTCTGTACCTGCATACTCATAGTAGGCTGGGTTACAAAGCACTTCTCTGCAGCAATTCCGAAACTTCTGTAGGTATCTACTGCAACTATATATTCTAATTGTACTAAGGTCATATTATAGATTTTAACTATGTAAATATAATTAATATTGATTATAATGATAATAGTATATTTGATATATTTGCGGCATAATAAACCAATTATATTCTGTAAGAGGGTTCTGTCGTTAAGGCAGGACCCTTTTTGTTAAGTACAGAAATTAATTTATTTCCTTTTATTTGCCCGGTTCTATTTACTTATTTTTGCTATGATTGCGACAGATGGAAGAACCTAAATCAACACGAATAAATAAATACCTGAGTGAAATTGGCTATTGTTCGAGAAGAGCTGCAGATAAACTGATTCTTGAAAACCGAGTTACCATCAATGGTATGGTGCCAGAAATGGGGACTAAAATAGTCCCAGATGATGAAGTTAGGGTTGATGGCAAACTGGTTTCAACACCCGAAGAGAAGCCGGTATACATTGCATTCAATAAGCCGATAGGAATAGTCTGTACAACTGATACAAAAGCTGAAAAAAATAACATCATTGATTATATCAAATATCCGAAGCGTATTTTCCCAATCGGTCGCCTTGATAAGGCAAGTGAAGGGCTGATTTTGCTGACAAGTGACGGGGATATAGTCAACAAAATTTTGCGGGCCAGAAATAACCACGAAAAGGAATATCTTGTTTCAGTAAATAAGCCAATAAATCCTGAATTTCTAAAAAGGATGAGGAATGGGATCCCGATCCTTGATACCATAACCCGCAAGTGTGAAGTGGAACAACTGGATAAGAATAGATTTAAAATAATACTCACCCAGGGACTGAACAGACAGATCAGAAGAATGTGTGAGTACCTTGATTATAAGGTAGTTAAACTCAAAAGAGTCAGAATAATGAATATCAGGCTGGATATACCTATAGGAAAATGGAGATATCTGACAAATGATGAACTGAATGAAATTACAAGATTGATTTCCGGCTCAGCTAAAACTCATTATGATGAGCCCTGAATATTTTGATTATTTCAATAAGTTAGTTTCCTCATCCGGGAATACAACAACAGGCTTATAGTTCCTGGCTTCTTCTGCATCCATAATAGCATAGGTTATGATTATTATTACATCACCTTTCATAACTCTTCTTGCAGCTGCCCCATTCAGGATAATATCTCCACTCCCCCTTTTTCCGGTTATCGTATAGGTTTCAAAGCGTTCACCATTATTATTATTAACGATCTGCACTTTTTCACCCTCCAGGATATTTGCCGCATCCATTAAGTCCTGATCTATTGTAATACTGCCTACATAGTTAAGATCTGCATCTGTTACTTTAACCCTGTGAATTTTTGATTTTAATATGTGAATTTGCATGGGACAAAGTTATGTATTTAATGGAATACTTGGATTATTGAATTCAGGATATTGCATTCACTTAGAAACGGAGGCATCGTTGTATTTTATCCCTGAAAATATCAGAATGGAAGCCATTTATTTTTTTGTCACTAAATTATAAAGGCCTAAATTGTTTTGAATTAAGAAAGTATTCTTTGTCAAACTAAAACAATTGCCAGGCAATTAACCCAAAACATATGAAAACTAAACGCAGAGATTTCCTGAAACTAAGCGGACTTGCCGGACTAACTTTAGCCAGTGATGGCGTTCTTGGGGGCTTAAGATCAGATTCAGTGGGCAGTATTGCTCAGATTATTCCCGCTAATTCTAAACCTGAATATATCAGGAGGGATCATCTGCTCAATGATCAGATTAAAGCAGATTTTGAATTGGCGAGAAACATTTTAAAGCCTACCCAAAAACAGCTTGAACACGGACTTGAATTACATCAGAATTCCCTGGTAATAGAATCCTATGGTTTCATGCCCAGGGCATCACTGGATGGAGCAAAAATGGCTTCTGCGATTAATTCAGGAGCATCGGCTTTAGAAATTCAGGAAATGAACGAGGAGATGATTATGACTCGTTTCACAAATAATTCAAAAGAAAGAGCAGAATTTGAAAATGCATGGAAAGCAGCAGGAGTTACCTGCATATTTCAGAATGCAGGTGAAGAGGGTAATGAGGTTAAACGATTACTTAAACGTTTGGCACATTTTACCTATGCAACTGATCAAATGAGTGATTTCGTAAGCAGGGCAATAAGGCCTGAAGACATTCTAAGGGCAAAAACTGAAAACAGGCATGCTTTATATTTTTCTGGCAATGGAGTGCCATTACCTCAGGATTGGATTTCGGTGGAAGATGAACTGAAGTATATCAACATATTCTTTCAATTGGGAGTTAGAATGATGCACCTTACCTATAATCGTAGGAATCCGATTGGGGATGGTTGCGCAGAAAAGGCAAATGGTGGCCTTAGTGATTTTGGCCGGGCTGTGGTAAGGGAAATGAACCGTGTGGGGGTCATAGTTGATATTGCCCATTCCGGCTGGCAAACAAGTCTGGAGGCTGCTCAGGTATCAACAAAACCTATGGTTGCCAGTCATACAACTGTGACATCTCTCCACAAGCACATTCGCTCAAAACCTGATAATGTAATCCGTGCAATAGCAGACACCGGTGGGTATATTGGAATTTGCTGTATTCCCAGATTCCTTGGAGGTACTGGTGATATTGCTGCAATGATGAAGCATATCGATTATGTAGTCAAAAATTTTGGAAGTGACCATGTTGCTATCGGGACTGATGTTGCATATTTTTCCAGTTATGGTTCAGAGGAAAATAAAAAAATTCCTGCAGTGAGGAAGCAAAGGGCTGGCTGGGAAGCTTTATGGCCTGAAGACAGTTATGTTGAAACAAGGGAAATGGAGCGTAGTATGGCCTGGACCAACTGGCCTCTATTCACCGTTGGGATGGTACAAATGGGATATTCAGATGAAGTAATTCAAAAGATTCTGGCAGGTAATATCATGAGGGTAGCAAAGGCAGCTCTTGCTTAAAGATACAATGAAGAGATTATTTGTTCTTATTTGAGCAGATTATCTTTTCAAATAAGAGCGTACCTGAAATTATTTACTGCTTTTGAATGAGTATTTAAGTGCCATAAAAAGACTCAAAAATAAGCCCAGTAAAAATAAGCCGCCCATGTATCCGAAAACGGCATATTTTTCCTTGGCAACCTCTCTGCCCAGCTCAGGGCCGTAGATTGCTGCGAAAAGCCAGACAAAGGGATAAAGAAATCCGCCAATCGCGGTAGCATAGGAAGTAATATTTTTTATTCCTTCAGGAGCAGATAAAAATGATATAAAAAGCAGCACGCCCATTACCATTGCTCCTATTCCTGTTGCATGAAAGTGAAACCTTTGATAATATCGCCAGTTTTTCTCAGCCTCAGCCTTTAAAACAGCATCCTTTTCTGCGGCATCCTGAATAAGGTTGATCTTTTCATTTTTGCTTAAACCTTCCTTGATTTTGTCTTTAAAAAAATCTTCATTGGCTCCGAAAATAATGGAAATAAATACTCCGCAGATCAGCGTGAGTATGGCTATTACGAATGGAATTCTGCTGGTCATGA
>CAZGCG010000014.1:18205-22602 GCA_964524205.1 uncultured Sphingobacterium sp.
ACTCCGCAGATCAGCGTGAGTATGGCTATTACGAATGGAATTCTGCTGGTCATGAGGCCTGATTTTTATACAAGGTAACTAATTTATCATAATAATGTAAAAATAATATGGAATTGGAAAAAGGTTATAGGGAATAGAGAATGGGGTTCCATTACTTTATTCTTGGGAATAGAAAATACGTTATCCATTAGCTGAATAACGTATTTTCTGTTCAATTGAGATTGGTTTTTTAAAAATGGATTATTCTACAGTTACCGATTTTGCCAGATTTCTGGGCTGATCAACGTTACAACCCCTCAATACAGCGATATGGTATGATAAAAGCTGTAATGGGATGGTCGCAAGAAGCGGCAGGAATATTTCGTCGGCATCAGGTATTTCTATCGTGAAATCAGCCATGTTTTTAACAACAGTATCACCCTCAGTAACAATGGCAATGACCCTGCCCTTTCTGGCTTTAACCTCTTGTATGTTACTAATTACTTTTTCGTAAGAAGAGTTTTTTGTAGCAATGAATACCACTGGCATTTCTTCGTCTATAAGGGCTATAGGCCCATGTTTCATTTCAGCGGCTGGATAACCTTCTGCATGGATATAAGAAATCTCCTTCAACTTAAGGGCACCTTCAAGTGCCACCGGAAAACCACTTCCTCTGCCTAAAAACAAAAAGTTACTTGCGTCCTTGAAGGCTTCGGAAATGTTTTTTATGCTATCATTCGAAAGAAGACATTTTTCAACGAGTGCTGGAATATTGTCAAGTTCAGTAAGCAGATGAACCATTTTGCTTTGTGTGATCTTACCTCTTTGCTGTGCCATATACAAGGCCATGAGTGTAAGAACGGTTACCTGCGCTGTAAACGCTTTGGTTGAGGCAACCCCTATTTCAGGTCCGGCATGGGTATATACACCCGCATGACTTAATCGGGGTATAGAAGCTCCAACAACATTACAAATTCCAAAAATGGTAGCCCCTTTTGATTTTGCAAGTTCAATTGCAGCCATGGTATCGGCAGTTTCTCCTGATTGAGAGATTGCAATTACAATATCTTTTTCTGAGATTATCGGATTTCGATACCTGAATTCTGATGCGTATTCAACCTCAACAGGAATACGGGAATATTCTTCTATCAGGTATTCTCCAACGAGGCCTGCATGCCAGGAGGTTCCGCAGGCAACAATCACTATGCGGTCAATATTTTTTAGTTTTTCTGCGTATTCTTTAATCCCTCCCAATTGAACATAACCCTCATCAGGATAGATACGGCCTCTCATACAGTCTTTTATCGACCTTGGCTGTTCAAAGATTTCTTTGAGCATGAAGTGGTCAAATCCGCCCTTTTCAAGCATTTCAAGCTTTAATTCGAGCTCCTGGACGTAAGGGATTTGAATAGTATTGTCAATATTCTTTATCAGTATTTCATCCCGTTTGATAAATGCGATTTCATTGTCATTCAGGTAAATCACATTTTTAGTGTATTCTATTATCGGGGAAGCATCGGAGGCAATAAAATATTCACCCTCACCAACTCCCAGCACCATCGGGCTACCCTTACGGGCTGCGATTAGTTCGTCAGGTTCATCCTTATCCATGATCACAATGGCGTATGCACCAATCACTTTATCAAGGGCAATTCTGACTGCCTCCCTGATGTCAAGTCCTGTCTGCAATTGGATGTCTTCAATAAGGTGAATCAGTACTTCAGTATCTGTATCACTTTTGAAAACATGGCCTCTGGATAACAATGTCTCTTTTAAGCTTGAATAGTTTTCAATAATACCATTATGGATAATTGCCAGGCGGCTATCGCCGGAGGTATGTGGATGTGAATTGCGGTCCGAAGGTTCACCATGTGTGGCCCAGCGGGTATGCCCCATGCCAAGGGTACCACTCAGGTTTTCTCCCTCAACGGATTGCTTTAGGTCACTTACTTTCCCTGCCTTTTTATAAATGCTCAGATGACCGTTCATGAGTGCCACTCCGGCACTGTCATATCCCCTGTATTCAAGACGTTGCAAGCCCTTGATAATAATAGGCCAGGCCTCACGGTACCCGATATAACCAACTATTCCACACATAATTATGAATTATTAAGTGCCGAAACTAATGATTTGATTGTATAAAGTAAAGGTCTGGAAGGAATTAATTTATCTTACTATAAATTATTCTAAGCTTCATTTGATAGCTTACCCCAGATTTTCCACTGCCGATAACCGCCCCACCAGCAGAGCTTCCGGATACTACCGGACCTGCTGAACGATTGTATTCTAGGTTGACCGGTGCAATATAGGTGTCGTATTGCTTCAGTTTACCTTTTATGATATTCTGAATATAGCTTGTGATCTGAAACCTGTAGTGCTTTTTGCTGGAGTCGTAAAAGCCGCCGAAGTCAAGATCAGTTAATGAAAAAGCAGGTTCGGTACTGAAGTCGGGTATAAATTGTCTTTGACTTGCGATATCCGTGCGGTACATGATCAGTCTTGATGCAGGTTTAAAGGCATCTGTTCCACCTACAACTGAGACGATCAGTTCAGCCTTATTAATGGTAATATTACCAAGGTTTTTTAACTTTTCGATATGAGGAAAGCGAATTTTCGTCCTCAGGCCAGCCAAACCCTGTACATAGGTAAAATTTTGTTGGCTGGTACTATTCAAATTAGCTGGAATAGCTGTTCCGGTATAATCATGTTTAAAGTCGGCAATAACTGGTACTGAATTATTTACAATAGGGAATTTGTGCAAAGTAGTATCAATCAAAGCACCATTCTGACTTTTATAATAAATTTCCAGTCTGCTGGAGTCGGTCAGGTTAAAGAATGCAACACCACCAGGCCCGGTACTTTGCGCCTTGTTAACAGTGAGATAAAATCCTTTTACCGCCTTATTCAAAAGTTCATTGCTGCTTAAGGTAGTGCTGCTTGCATTCAGAAAGTTAGCTGTAATAAAGCTTGCATTGATTGGTATGCGCATCTGAGGTGCTCTGGTCACCTGTATATCAGGTTTACCTGTTACAATTTCTGTAATTCGGACACTGTCTTTGACACTAAATCTAAGTTTTTTACTTCCCAGTACCGTTGATCCATAGCTTTGAGGCTGCGTATTATAGTATTGTACTGAAGTACTTAAAGCATTATTAAGCTGATGAACATCAACCTGAAAATTTGATGTACTGTCACCATAAAAATCCTTGGCATAATAAAGTACCAGGACCGCTGAATCAAGTGTTGGAGTGGTTCCGAAAGTAAGCCCGGGAGGATCAAGTGTCAGCGACATTGCAATATTAGCTGTAGTTTTTCCAAAAATTGGATCCACCAAATATCCAAGCGGATATTTCTCCAGGGTATTGGTAACCATGGTGTCTTCCTTAACTGTGGATGAGGTAACAGTAATTGTATCTGTAAAGCTACCTGTAACTTCAGTAGCCGGGTCAACATCAAGGCCAATAGAATCTGTATTCTGACAGCTGCTTAAAATAAAAAGACTTATCAACAGCGTTAATAAGTCCAGTTTGTATAATTTCATCCGTATTACATTAATTTTTAAAAGCTTGCAGGATCATTATCATTTTATTATTACCCCTCATTGTTCCGGGAGCCCTGCTTTTTACGCTTAGGCTAATGACACTAATTCTTCGCTAGCAATTTCTTCGTAAAGGTTATAATAATTTTCGTAATCTGAAGTGGAATTGAATTCCAAAAGCGGTTTATTAGATTTTTTAACAAACTTTAACACTTCTTCATTGATGTTTTCGCAGGCACAAACTACTGCATCAGAATAAGAGATTGCTCCCAGGTTCAGGGCGGTGTTGGTAGCATCGGAATACATTTCAGTATGCTCAGCATTCATTCCGTTCATGATTGCTTTTGTAGCAAATTCTGCACTTAGAGAGGTGTCAAAATTATCCTCATATAAAGAATAAACCACTTTTGAATTCTTAAAAGTAGGGTCGTCTTTATACAAAGTCTTCAAATAAGCAGGAACCAGGGCACTCATCCAGCCATGACAGTGTACAACATCTGGAGACCATCCTAGTTTTTTAACGGTTTCAAGAGCTCCTTTACAGAAGAATATGGTTCTTTCGTCATTGTCAGCATAGAATTTATTGTTGTTATCAGTAAATACATGCTTTCTCTGAAAGTATTCTTCATTATCAAGGAAATATACCTGCATTCTGGCGGAAGGAATAGAAGCAACCTTGATAATTAGCGGGTTATCATTATCATTTATAATGATATTCATACCCGAAAGTCGTATTACTTCATGTAGTCTGTTGCGGCGCTCATTAATATTTCCAAAACGTGGCATCAGAATTCGGATTTCAAATCCTTTGTCCTGCATAGCCTGAGGTAAGTGACGGGTAATCTCAGAAATTTTGGTAAGTTCAAGGAAAGGCGACATC
>CAZGCG010000015.1:0-22117 GCA_964524205.1 uncultured Sphingobacterium sp.
TAATTATGAAAAAATTACATAAAATACTAATATTATTTTTGATGGTTTTTATCTCATTTAGTTCCTGTACTAAGGATCTAAAGTTAGAGCCAATAAGTCAGATTTCAACCGCTTCTTACTGGAAAACAGAGAATGACGCGAACGGGGCGCTGTATGGGATGTATGCTAGATTTCGGGGTCAGACAGAAAACATGTTTTTATGGGGGGAGTTAAGAAGTAATGATTTTGGTCCCAGCATTGGAGGAGAACCCGTTAATCAGGGCCCCTTATATAGGAATACCTTAAATGCATCGTCACCATTGCCTACATGGTTAGGTTTATATACAGTTATCCATGATGCAAATTTAATCCTGAAATATGCTCCGGGGATCAAATTTACGTCTGAAAGTAATAAGAATAACATACTGGCACAGGCTCATACTATGCGTGCTTATTGTTATTTTATTATGGCCAGAACCTGGGGTGGAGTTCCTTTGGTCGATACACCTACTGAGGGCTATTCAGAGTCCAGTCAGCGAGAAAGAGCAACTGTAGAACAGGTATTCAGCTTCATTAAAAAGGACTTAGATGCTGCTATTAATTTATTCCCTAATAATAATTTTCCTGATGGCAGGTTTGCATGGTCAAAACCCGCTGCAAATGCTGTAAGGGCAGATGTTTATTTATGGACTGGTAAAAGAATGAATGGAGGGAACTCTGATTTTACCACTGCATTGACTGCATTGGATGAAATTGAAACAAGTGATGTCTCTTTGTTGTCGAATTTTGCCAGTATATTCAATTACACCAACAAGGGCAATAAGGAAATTATTTTTGCTGTAAGGTATAAGGATCTGGAGTCTGGAGAATCCAGACCTTATGAACAGAGCTATGTAGCCCCACTACCATCCATGGATCCTTCTACTCAAGCATTTCTTTTAGCAGGTAGTGGAAGAGGAAATGCTTACCTTCAGGTTCAGCCTCATATACGCAGCCAATTTATCCCCGATAAGGATCAACGCAGGGATGCCACTTTTAAAGAAATCTATACATATGATGGTGGATATCCCGGAGGGGTAAAAACTTACTATAGCACAATACAAACTAAGTTTTTCGGTGTTATCATCTCAGGTCGGAGATGGTGGTATGATGATTATATAATTTATAGGTATGGGGATATTTTATTAATGAAAGCCGAAGCAAAAAATGCACTCGGCCAGGATCCTTCCGCTGATATTAATAAAGTCAGGAAACGTGCTTATGGAACTAATTATCCTCAGTTTATTTTTGTAAACGGAACGAAAGAACAAAATGATATGGCAATTCTAAATGAGAAGCTATTGGAAACCGCTTTTGAAGGGCATTATTGGTGGGATTTATTGAGATTCGGTAAGGCTTTTGAATTAGTTCCTTCACTCCAGAGCCAGGTTGGAAAGGACTATTTATTATTATTTCCTATTGCAGAAGCCACTTTAAGTATAGAATCAAAGGTTAAACAAAATCCTGGATACTGAAATAATAGGGATGTGATAGAAGCTGAGTGAGAAAAGGAGACCCATACATATTTAAAATAATGATATAAATGTCCAAGAGGATTATTGTAAATTTCAAAAACAGTCAATATGAAAAATAAAGGAATGTTAATAATGCTGCTTGCCTTGACCATCTATGGAGGCCGGAGTACAGCTCAGAAAAAAGTAACAGGAAAAGAAACTAATGAAGGAAATGTTATTTCCACCGGTTACTGGGTGCCAGAACATGTGGAAGAGATAAAGAGCATGAAATGGTGGGGTCCTTATGTTCGGTTGGAAGATGGGAGCATACTGACAGTGCAAGGGACCAAAAGCTATATCAGCAAGGATGAAGCCAAAACATGGTCAGAAGAATATTCGATTTTTGAGACAGACAAGTATCAAATTTTGTCACCGGTTTTAATCCGAACTCGAAAGGGAGTAATAATTCTGGCATTTTCGAATGGTAAAGAAAAAGCGAATTGGAACTGGCAGAAAGACACTCATGATTCGCCCGGTGCTACTTTACCCACCTATGCTGTTCGCAGTCTGGATGGTGGAAGAACCTGGCAGGATATCCAAAGGCTCCATACTGAATGGACCGGTATGATCCGCGATATTGTTGAAACAAAAGAAGGAAATGTCGTATTTACTTCGATGAAGATGGCGCATAATCCTGGCCATCACACAGTATTGACCTATACTTCCAATGATAGTGGCAAAAGCTGGCTTCCTAGCAATGTCATTGATCTGGGTGGTATCGGTCATCACAGCGGTGTCTTTGAATCGACATTGGTACAATTGAGGAACGGCTATTTATGGATGATTCTGCGCACTAACTGGGGGAACTTTTGGCAGACGTTCTCCAATGATGAAGGGTTGACATGGAAAGATATTGGTCCCACGAATATCGATGCCAGCTCTTCTCCCGGAATAATAAAACGATTGAAAAGCGGGCGATTGGTGCTCGTATGGAACCGTCTTTTTCCTGAAGGCAAAAACGAATATCCGTTGAGTCCTGCTGATAATAACGTGGCTGATTTACCAACCAACTGGCAGCGTGGGGAAGTATCGATAATGTTTTCAGATAATGAAGGAAGTACCTGGACCAAACCAGTCGTTATTGCCAGGGCACATGATGATAAAAAGAAATGGATGTCTTATCCCTTTATTTTTGAAGCACAACCAGGTGAATTGTGGATCACCATGCTACAGGCCGACCTGAGAATCAAATTGCATGAAAAGGATTTTATTAAATATAATTCAAATGATTAAGAAAGCGCTACCATACTTTATCTATACTGTAAACCTTGTTTTGTTCTCATTTAGTGGTTACGGGCAAACATGGGTTGATGAAACTTTTGAGGATTTTTCTAAAGGAACGCTCGATGCTTCCGGACAAAATATCTACGTAAGCAAGAAAGGTGAAATTCGGACCATACGTCGTTTTGACCTAAATAATGATGGTTTTATTGACCTGTTATTCAATAGTACCCACGATGATGATGTTGCTGTTCCCTCCAGTATAACTACTATGTCAGCCAATCGACAAATGGTAACCACACCATTGCAGGTGGAAGGAAGTGTGGCAGCTGAGATAACAGATCTAAATAAGGATGGCTATCCGGATGTGGTTTTTTGCCCTAATGTACAATATGGCGCTCAAACTCCCCACCGGTATGTTACCATCATTTATGGTGGTGAAGATGGTTGGCCTCCCAAAAGAAGTAATGGACTTTTACCCATTAACGGTGCAAAAGGAGTAGCAGTAGCAGATTTGAATAATGATGGTTGGCCGGACATTATTACTTTAAACTCCGAAGCATGGCTTCCTAGACAACCTGAAGGCAATATTGCTCGCATTTATTGGGGAGGAATACATGGCTTTATACTTACACGGTACCAAGACATCGGTATCGATGGAGCGTTCATAATGGCAACAGGTGATTTTGATTCCGATGATGTGCAGGATATAGCGTTTCTCACAAAAAAGAACTCCATTCAGGTACTATGGGGAGAGAAGACTGAAAAAGTTGCAGAGACAAAGTTTAAGTTCAAAACTACAGAACTAAAACTGCCGGGAAATGGAAGCTTTAGTATTGCTGTTGGCGATGTAGATGGAAATGGGAATGTTGATTTGATTGTTGGTTCTGACAGAAATTCTCTTTATATCATCAAAGGTAAAGGAGAACGAAATTGGGAGTATCCAATTGCCGTTCCTAATGTAAACGCCTCTTCCATTGCGGTAGGTGATCTTGACAAAGATGGCAGTCTTGATTTGGTGGTTTCCCGATTTTCTCTTGGTAGGAAGGCAGACAGTGAGATGTTAGGGGGTAAAATTAATGAGGATAACAGCATTAAAATATTGTGGGGTGATAAGGGAGATTTCTCATCTTCAAGAATGGCTATGCTTGAGGCTCCTTATACGCTTGCCTCAGCCATTGCAGATTTGGATGGGGATGGCCAAATGGACATTATATGTGCCACCTATGAGGGTGAAAAAACGTTTGCCACTGAATCAATAATCTATTTTGGAAAAGAGAACAGGAAGTTTGAACGCAGTGAAAAAGGTATTCCAAGTACCGGTGCTTATCATGTTGCTGTTATTCCATCTGATGGAAATCGCTCAACCGGTATCCTGATTAGCAATAGTATGGCGGGAACCCTAAATGAAGAACTTCCTTTGTTGCTTTATTATGGCAGCGCTAATGGGTTTAATGAAGATAACCTCCTAAAGATTCCATTCAATAGCGGTTATGAATCTTCTGCTGCTGATTTAAATGAAGATGGCTATGTTGACTTAATTGCTATAAATGCAATGCATGCTGGACAAGCCGATAATCCTTATCGGGGTGTTAATATTTTTTGGGGCTCAAAAGAAGGTTATGATTTTAAAAATCGCCGAACAGTATTGAATGAGAACAATGCTTCAACCAGTAATGTCGCTGACCTAAATCGGGATGGTTATCTCGATATTGTAGTTGGTTTTTTTGATCATTCTGATGGAAATCCAACAAAAGTCGTTATTTACTACGGCTCAGAAAAAGGGTTTGAGTTGGATAATCGAGTTGCTATTTTGGCTGAAGGGAGATCCTCCAGCCCCACAATAGCAGATTACAATAAAGATGGTTGGTTAGATATAGTTGTTAACTCTTATAGTAAAGATCTGCTTCGTGTTTTCTGGGGAAGTGCTGAAGGCTTTAAGGAAGATAATCAACAGATTATTAAACTTCCTAGTGTGATTGATATTGAGACTGCAGATCTCAATAATGATGGATACCTTGATCTTATTGCTTCCAGCTATGGTGATAAAGTAAATAATCATCATGATACCGGGGTTATGCTTTACTGGGGAAGTGCAAATGGTTTCATCGAGTGGAATGCCCAATGGCTTCCCTCCAGTACTGTACTTGGCCCCCTTGCAGCCGATTTCGACAATGATGGTTACTTAGACATTTTCTTACCTTCCTATCATGGAGAAATTACTCGTGAAGCACTTCCTATGTATCTTTATTGGGGTGGTATTGACGGATTTACCATTAAACGGAGAACTACTTTATTTCTGGATTCAGGGGCTGATGCCTTAGCTGCAGATTTTGATAAGGATGGCAGGATTGATTTGGCTGTAGCTAGCCATGCCACTGATGGTGCTCATAGTAAAGCGGTATCTAAAGTTTATTACAACGATGGACAACGCTTCCAAAGCGCTAACATGAGAACGGAGTCTTTACCTTCAACAGGAAGTCACTGGATGTGGAATTATGACATGGGACATATCTATACAAGAAAATCAGAACAATCATATATATCCTCAATAAAGAACTGGAATACAAAAGTAAAAGAGGGGAAAATTAGCTATGACGCGACCATTCTGTCTGAAACAAGATTAATCCTAACAGTACGAAGTTCGGCCACAGAAGATACACTCAACGCAAAGGAATGGAGGATATTGGAGAATGACAAGTTTACCGTAGGCGACAAAGATCGTTACATACAATATAAATTTACATTAATCTCTGAGAACGGAGATAAATACCCCGTACTCAAAAAAGTTAGTTTATCATTAAAATAAATAATTTAAAAACCTAATAGTATGAATAATTATTCACGCAGGAATTTTATAGTAAAATCAGCATTATTGACCAGTGGTGCTTTTCTTCCAAGTCAGATGATTCAAGGAAGTAGTGCAAAAAAAACAGATTTGCCGATCGACAACCCTTCAAGTGCTCTTAAAGTTGTTGATAAAGAAATTTGGTTTGTTGAAGGCCTAGCAAACGGTAAATATCGTCCTATACCAGTTGATCCCCAGTTTCGCTATTTTTCTGGTTTCCCTGCTATTAAAAGGGTTCAATCCGTCCCTTTCCCCTGGGGCGAAGAAAACTTCTCTGTTGGAAGTGGAGGCTATGTAACAGATAACGTTTTTATAGAGCCTGGAAAGCCATGGGTTTTGCAACTTGCAAATTCAACTCCAGGGCAGAGTGATACTGTTTCGGGGTCTCCGCAATACAAGATATGGTATCGCACCTCTGTAGACGCAGGAAAATCGTTTACCGATCTTAAGCAAGTCATCATTGAAGGATTTACCAGTATGAATCCGATAACCAATGTAGAAATTGGGAGAAATGGATATAATGTTGATTATACACGGCCTATTGTTAGAGCCTCAAATGGTGAGATCATGGTACCTGTCGGTTTGCATCCATGGGATGAAGAAAAGCAGCAGATTTACCTTCCTGTACCTAATTCTCACCTTTTTCAGGATGCGGGAGTATTGATCGCTAATTGGTTGCCGGATGGCAGTGATGTGGAATGGAAATTTGGTGAATGGCTTCGCATAGACCACAACCAGTCTACCAGGGGGCTTTCTGAACCCACGATTGTGGAAACCAGGAAACTAGGTAGGTTTGCAATGGTAAGCAGGTGTTCTAACACCGGCCGACCTGAGCTACCTGGATATGCCTGGGTTTCTTTTTCGGATGATTATTGTCGGACTTGGTCCGTACCAAAACCTTTTACTTATGCCGATGGAGATAATTTCTTCGTTCCAACAGCACATTCGACACTTTTTAAATCAAGAAAAAATGGACGTGTATATTGGCTTGGCAATTTAAATGAAACAAACCCAAAAGGTAGCTATCCGCGTTATCCATTAGCCATAGGTGAAGTAGACCTCGATAATTTTGGACTAATACGTAATACCGTTACCATAATAGACACACGTAATCCTAACATTGAAGACCCTTTGGTTCAACTTTCAAATTTTAAAATATTGGAGAATGAAGAAACTGGAGAAATTGTAGTGGTTTGTACACGCAGGGCAGGTATAAAATCGGCAACTCACCCTTCATGGTATAGAATAAAATTGTAGAAAACTGAAAAGCCTTATATCATTAATAATCAAATACAATGGTTCGTTAAACTTTGATATAAAATTCCGATTATCATCTAAATAGACGTAAAATGGAACTAATTGTTCTCAGTTTGTTTTTGAAACGGATCATAAGTGCAAAATGATACACTTATACTTAAAGAGCGGCTATTGGAAACAGCTTTTGAGGGCCACTACTGGTGGGATCTATTGCGATTTGGAAAGGCTTTCGAGTTGGTTCCCTCACTCCAAATCAGGTTGGGAAAGACAATCTATTATTTTCCCAATTGTAATTGAAAAACTATATAACGATTTATCAAGGCAGCAATCATGTATTATAGGAATGTACTGTGAGAACAGGATTAAGTTTCTGAATTTGATATCAGGTCATAAATAGACGTATAAGTAAACCTTAAAGATGGGTAATAATTAAAATTCATGATGCGTAAAAAGATCAACCTAATTTTCCTGACAGGAATGATTACCGTATTATCCAGTTGTACTGTGCTTTCAACGAGCAATAAAGAGCCCACGAAAAGTGCAGTTATCAGACTGAATCCTGGAGAAAATAACCCTAGAAATAGTGAGGGAGACTTTATTACTTTAAAAGATGGCAGGATCCTGTTTATCTATAGCCATTTTTCAGGCAAATCAGGCAGTGATTTTGGGAATGGGTATTTGGCAAGCCGTTATTCAACCGATAAGGGAAAAACATGGAGCACCAAAGACCAGCTTGTAGTAAAACAAGAGGGTGATATGAATGTGATGTCAGTGTCATTACTCCGATTGAAAAATGGCAGTATTGCATTATTCTATGCAAGAAAAAATTCTGAGGAGGATTGTATGCCAATGATGCGGATTTCAACTGATGAAGCGCTAACCTGGAGCGAGCCGGTTTCATGCATTACTGATACACAGGGGTATTTTGTATTGAATAATAATAGAGTAGTTCAGTTGAAAAGTGGAAGGCTTATGATGCCGGTAGCCATGCACAGGCCATCAAATGGAAAATGGCAAGAGAAGGGAACCATATATAACTATTACTCGGATAATAATGGTGCTTCCTGGAAATGTAGTAGCGCTGTTCCTAATACCACAGATATTATTACTCAGGAGCCCGGTGTAATAGAGTTGAAGGACGGTACCGTTATGATGTTTATCCGGGCCAGTGGTGGGGTTCAGCAATTGTCATATTCTAAAGATAGAGGCGAGACTTGGAGTCATATCGAACCAAGTAACATTAACTCGCCCCTTTCTCCAGCATCTATCACGAGAGTCCCATCTACGGGCGACCTAGTAATGGTTTGGAATAACAATGCCCGGGATCAAAAACGGACGCCCTTTAATATTGGTATTTCAAAAGATGAAGGGCGAACCTGGGGAAATATTAAAACGCTTGAAGACGATCCAGACGGATGGTACTGCTATACCGCCATTCACTTTGCAAAAAAAGACATCTTACTGGGGCATTGCGCCGGAAATCGTCCCAAAGGCACGGGCCTGGCAGTTACGCAGATTACCAAGCTTAGCCTGGATTTTATTTATAAATAACCGTGGGACAAATTCACTGGTAAAGCATATAAATAGCTAAGATATGAATCCAAACGGAACCAAATATTCAAGAAGAAAATTTCTTCACGGATCTATTTTTTCGATAGCAGTTCCTTTTGTATTGCCTTCTTTTCTGACGCTATTGACGGAGGATCAGAAAAATAGCATCGCGGATCTTTCTGACAGAGACAAGATCACAGATCTTTTAAAAAAGAAAGATCCACTCAAATGGATATTGACAGGTGACAGTATTACAGCGGGTGTTAAGCACACGCATGGCTATAGGTCGTACCCCGAGGTGTTTTCGGAGCGATTAAGGTGGGAAATGAAGCGCAGCCGCGATCATATTATAAATACCGGCATAAGCGGAAACACCACGCGAAACCTTGTTGAAGATTTTGACTGGAGAATAAAGCAGTATAACCCTTCGGTGGTTTCGTTGATGTTTGGGACGAATGACTGTGCCGACGGCCGGAATATAAGCTTACAGTTATTTAAGACGAACCTGGATTATTTAGTTAGTGGTATAAGGGCTTTAGGCGCTATTCCTATCTTACAAACACCAAATCTAATTATTACAGACAAAGCCCCCGAGAGATCGAGCTTGTATAAGTATGTGGAAGTCATAAAAAGTGTTGCAGATGAGCAGAAGGTAATCCTCGTGGATAACTGGGAATATTGGAAACAGACAATAGTGAAAACTTCTCAAGCCAAAGTTTTTAAGGAATGGCTAAACGATCCGCTTCATCCGAATGGAGGAGGCCACGCAGAGATTGCAAGATTAATGTTTAGAGAGTTGGGGATTTTTAATGCTGATGACCCCACAGGTGGCGGCCCTTATTATGAAGGAGAACATTGATGGTTAAGGTTTCAATTAGTTCACAGAATTACTTTTATTAATAATAAGTGGAAGACAACAAATTAGTAAAAGCTTATCGCGTAGATAGTGGCAAAGCTGGGCCAAAAGTCTTGTTGACGGCTGGGGTACATGGTGATGAATACGAGCCGATGCTAACTGCTATGCAATTAATTAATGAGTTGCCCGGACTATTGAAATCTGGCAGCGTAACCATTGTTCCTATAACTAATGAAAGTGCTTATGTTAATGGCATTAGATATGGTGAAGACGGATTGGATCTTGCCAGGATATGTCCCGGCAAGCCCGATGGCACAATCACCGAAAGAGTTGCGTCACAGATCAGTTCCCTTATTCAGGAATCAGATTATTTTATAGACATGCACACCGGCGGACCAGCTTTTGAAATATACCCCTTAGTGGGATATGTATTGCATCCCTGCCCTGAAATTCTCAAAAAGCAGCAGGAAATGGCACAGGCTTTCAATTTGCCTTTAGTTTGGGGAACTGATTATCGGCCAGATGGAAGAACTCTTTCTGTTGCCAGAGATGCAAAAATTCCTGCAATATATCTGGAATTTGGAGGAGGGACAGGATTTCGAACGCAGGTTGTTGATGCTTATAAAGAGGGTTTTATGCGATTGTTAAACTATTTTAATATGCTTAACGGATCGATTGAATCAGATAGTTCTGTAGATAAGTACTGGATCGAGGATCACCGCCAGGATAGCGGTTATTTACAGGGTAAAATGCCTTCACCTGTGGATGGGATATTTGTTGCCGAAGTGAAAATTGGTGATAAGATTAAAACTGGTGAGTTATTTGGAAGGGTTATCGAATCTTATACTGGAGAACAAGTTGATTTGTACGCAGATATAGATGGTCTGGTTTTTTTATTAAGAGCAATGGTGAAGGTTAAACCGGGTGATGCTTTAGGCGGGATAATGCCGATCAGATCTTTAAACGAAAGAGTTATTTATGAATAATAATAAGGTAGCCATAATAACAGGTGCATCCAAAGGTATTGGTCTAAGCACGGCTTTGAAATTTGCAGCCAACAACTATAAAGTTGCATTAATAGGAAGGGACCAGGAAGAACTGGATCAGCTTGGGATTGAGATTGGACAGAAATATAGAATGGATGTGCTTATTTGTGCGGGTGACCTGGCAAATGAAGAGTTTTTAAGGCAGGTAGTTGCAGATACAGTCAGGAAATGGGGAAGAATAGATACCCTTATAAATAATGCCGCCTGGAGAACCATTGAGACGATGAGAACTATCTCATTGGAGAACTGGGAAAAAACAATCAGGGTTTGCCTAACGGCTCCGGCATTTTTAGCTAAGTACGTCGCTGCTGTAATGGAAGAATTGAATATAGAAGGGGTTATTATCAATATTTCCAGTGTAATGTCTCATAGAGCAGGAGGAAATAGTCCGGCTTATATTGCATGTAAAGGAGGACTTGAAAGCCTGACTTATGAATTGGCTGTATTATATGGGCCTAAGAATATCAGGGTGGTTTCGGTAAATCCGGGGAATATAAAAACAGACTTAAGTAATGATTATAAAGATGAGAAAGGGAATAATGTCAGTAAACAGCTAGGGGATCACATGAATGATAATACACCGCTTAAACGAGCAGGTACTTCAGAAGAAATAGCGAATGTATCGTACTGGCTTTCAAGTGCTGAAGCATCTTTCATAACAGGAACAACCATTCTGGTTGATGGTGGATTCTTCCATAATTTTAATTCATACAATATGAAAAAACTTACTTACCCAAAGGAATTTTGAAAGGAATCTGGAAATATAGCCATTTACTTCCTCAGGTTGAGGAAAGCTGTAAGTTGACATTGGGAGAAGGTGGAACACCTTTAGTCAGATCAAGAAGGTTGGGGCCGGCCATGGGACTTAATAATTTGTATTTCAAACTCGAAATGCTTAATCCTTCAGGATCTTATAAAGACAGGTTCGCAGCAGTAGCAGTTTCTGATTTGCTGCAAAAGGCAAAGAAGTTTTGTCTGGCTACCTCAAGTGGAAATACAGGGGCAGCTTTGGCAGCTTATTGTGCGGCAGCGGATATAAAATGTTTGCTAATGGTTGTAGACGGTGCTCCAATTGGTAAGATGAAACAGATGCAGGTCTATGGCTGTCAAACATTGATGATCAAGGGCTTTGGGACGGATACGCAGATTAGTAAAGACATCATGGCCAAATTGAAAGAGCTTGCTGAAAGCAATCATACCATCATACAAATCAGTGCCTACACGTATAGTCCGGTCGGGATGGCTGGTGTGCAGACTATTGCCTATGAAATTGCTGAAAGTTTGCAGAATAAAACAGACCATGTGTTTTCTCCAGCAGGAGGCGGTGGCTTAACCTTAGCGCTAACAAAGGGCTTTAATACCTGGAAAGATCATATGCCTGATTTTAAAATTCCACGGGTGCATTGTGTACAACCTGAAGGAAATGATACAATTTCAGGGCCATTAAGAATAGGTCTTTCAAATGCTCTGGAGATCTCAAGGAGTGCAACTACAATAAGTGGTTTACAGGTTCCGAATGTACTGGATGGAAATGAAGTCATCAGGATGTGTAAAACAACAAACGGCAACGGACACACAGTATCCGATCAATTGATCTACCAATGTCAGGAACAGCTGGCAAAAGAAGAAGGTATTTTTTGTGAACCTGCAGGTGCTGTAGCTCTCGCCGGGCTTAAATCCGCATTATTCAATAAGGGAATTGATAAAAATGATCATATAGTCTGTTTAATCACAGGCCATGGTTTTAAAGATCCTGTTTCTGCAGACAAAATTTCCGCACATACAATTGACAAATATTTTTCTGACAATAATGCATGCTTTAGTTATTTAAATACTCAAATAAATACACTCCAATAATAAATTACAATGAAGAATAAATTTCAAGGCTTATGGCCTGCAATGTTTACCCCAGTACTAGATAATGGAAAACCGAATTTCGAGGAATTGGGTAGGTTGACTGAATTGTTAATCTCTCAGGATTTAGATGGGTTATATATCTTAGGTTCTACAGGTCAGGGTGTTCTTTTTACTGAAGACGAAAGAAAAAAGGTAACTGAGGCAGTAATGGAGGTTTCCAAAGCTAAAATTCCGGTTATTGTTCAGGTTGGCTCATTAACAACAGATGAGTCAGTGAGACTTGCCAAACATGCACAAAACTGTGGTGTGGATGGGATATCATCAGTGGGGCCAATTTACTTTTCAGGATCTGCTGCTATGGCACTTGAACATTATAAGCAAATTGCAATTTCAACCAACCTGCCATTTTTTCCATATCAATTAGGTGATAATTCTATACCTGGTGATACCCTGAGTTTCATAAATACTCTATTAGAAATACCTAATGTCGCTGGGATGAAGTTAACGACTAATCAGTTGCTGGAGATAAGTCTGATTCATAATCATGCCGGAGAACGCCTGAACTTATTTAGTGGTTCCGATGAGTTACTCTGCCATGCATCTCTTTGTGGTACTGTAGGCGCGATTGGTACATTCTATAATCTTTGGGGTGCCCCATGTAAGCAAATAATGAATGCTTTCAAAAATGGGGAGTATGAACTTGCTAAGGAGTTTATGCTTGAATTTCAAAAAATAATTCAAATGGTTATTGCCGATGTATGGACTTTCCTGAGAAAGGCAATGATCTTAAAATACAATATCGATATCGGACATACAAAAGCACCTTTGGGCAATACCCATAAGGAATGGGAGGATCAGAAAGTTCTCGATATCCTTCAAAGCTTAGAGGCAGTGATAAAGAAAATGGATGAAAGCTCTAAAATCTCGATATAGATTTTCCCGCAATTAAAGTCTTGCAGTACAACAGTTTGAGTATCTGAATAAAAGTTAAAAAATCATGATATATAAAAAAGTAATAAGTGGTAAAAATATTCCTAAGAGCCACTTGCCCTTCTCCCCAGCTATACAAAGTGGAGAATATGTGTTTATTTCAGGGCAAGCCTCCGTTGATAAGGAGGGTAAAATTGTTTCTGGAACTTTCGAAGAAGAATGCCGCAGATCATTTGAAAACCTGGAATTGATATTAGCCGCAGCAGGTTTAGGTTTTGAGCATGTTGTTCAGGTCAGGAATTATGTGGGTAAACAAGAATATCTGCAGGAGTTTAACAGTATTTATAAAGAGTATTTTAAAGAACCCTATCCGGCAAGAACCACTTTAATTGGTTGCCTTGGTACTTTACTGAAATTTGAGGTGGATGTAGTTGCACATCTGGGAGATAGTTAATGCAGTGTTAGAATTCAATATCAGTGAAAATAAATAGTAGTTCTGTGTCTGAAAAAATAGCTGATTTGCCCTATTATACCGAGGGGCCGGCTTTAGATGCTTATGGTAATTTATTTTGTACGACTCTAAGTGGAGGCAGTATCTTAAAAATAAACAAGCGTAATGAAATTTCTGAATGGGCGAAGTCAGTATGCCCAAACGGACAAATTATTTTATCCGGGGAAGATCATTTAGTTTGTGACAGCATGCTGGCATCAGTCAGGAGATTCAACAGGGATGGGAAGTTTTTGAAGAATGAGATTGAAGGATATTGTGCCGATATTCCAATTTATTCTCCAAATGACCTGATTACAGACCATATGGGGAATTTTTATTTCACAGATTCGATAAGGCATAAAGGGAAAGTATGTTTTTTGGGAATAAACGGGGAACAGAAAATTGTAGTCAATGGTCTTGATTATCCCAATGGATTGGTATTATCAGAAGACGAGAATTGGCTTTATGTGGCCGAAAGCTACAAAAATAGGATAGTGAAGGTGAGATTAGAACAGCCGGGCTCAGCAATGGGAAATTTTGAAGTGTTTGCACAATTACCAGAACATCATTCAGGAAGAGAAGACAAGAATCTTCCTGATGGATTGGCTTTGAATACCAGTGGCGAACTGCTAGTTGCCCATTATGGAATGCAGGCCGTTCAATTGATTTCTGCTAAAGGAAAGTTACTATTATCTATAGATAGCGGCATGCCTCTTACCAGTAACCTTTGTTTTTTAGATAGCCAAACAATCATTGTAACCGGAGGATTTGGAGAACCGGGACTCGGAGGTCTTTATAAGATCAGTTTTTAATTTCATCCACCGGGGTATCGATAACTTATTTTTTACAGAGGAACCTCTTATTGGGAATTATGAAGATAGATACAGTTAATTCAAACTCACAGATTATGCCCGAATTTACCCATATAGCTTCCTTACCGGGAGGCGAAGGTTGGGCAGGCATGTATGCTGGAGTAAGTAATGGAATGCTTTTTTGTTTTGGAGGTGTAAATTTCCCTGATAAACGACCATGGGAAGGTGGTCAAAAGAAATGGTATGATACTATATACATGCTCCAGGAAGGGAAAGATTGGGTAGAGCTGAGAGAAAAGTTGCCTTGTCCACTAGGCTATGGGGTATCAATAACGTATAATGAGAAAATTATCATTATAGGAGGAAATAATGAAACTTTCTATTCTGATAAAGTTTTTGAATATGAATGGAATGGACAGATTTTAGATTTTAAATGCTATCCTGACCTCCCCGTACCACTGGCTCACATGGCGGGTACCCTGGTTAATAATCTTGTTATAATAGCCGGTGGAAATACTTCATCAACAGGTAGGGCAGTTAAAAAATGCTATATACTTGACCTGGAGCATATAGATGAAGGTTGGTCTGAACTTCCTTCATGGCCGGGAAGGGAAAGGATCCTGCCGGTATGTGCTTCCCACAATGGGAAGTTTTATTTATTTGGAGGTGAAACGGTTGAGTTAAATGCTTTAAAAATGAACTATAGGCATATACTTAATGATGCGTATAGTCTTACCCCATATAAGTCAACCGGGCAATGGACCTGCTTATGGCGATCATTATCTATGATTCCTAAAGGACTATCCGCTGGAGGCAGCCCTTTACCAGTATTGGAGAATAGTAAGATTGTTTTTTGGGGTGGGGTAGACGCATTAACAGCATTGCATACAGATCCGAAAACACATCCGGGTATTTCACAGGACATACTCTTATATAGTATTAGTAACGATTCATGGGAGTATGCCGGAAGAGAGGAAGGTATTGCTGCAAGGGTTACATTGCCTGTTGTCTATTGGAATGGTCACTGGACTTATATCAGCGGTGAAGTAAAACCCGGCATCAGAAGTAACACCATTTATAAAATAAGCAATAATTAAAAATAATTCATGGAGTATTCACAAATAAAAGGATATACTATTTCTAAACTGAGCCTGGGAACCGTGGCTCTGGGAATGGACTATGGAATTTCAAATGCAGAGGGGAAACCAGTAAATGAAAAAAGCCTTGAAATATTTTCAACCGCACTCAGTTTGGGTATTAACACCTTTGATACGGCCAGGACTTATGGTGATGCAGAATTGCTTATTGGAAATTTTTTGAGCCGGGGTGGAAACAGCCCCAAACCTAATCTGATAACCAAGTTTGTGATCAGTAATGATAATCTTACCAATATAGATCTGGCAAGAAAACAGGTTTATGAAAGCGTTAAATCTTCATGCAGCTTTCTGAAATTAAAACAGATTCCTGTTTGCTTGTTTCATAAAGCCAATGCACAGAATATGGAATTGCTGATGGAGATCTTACCTGTTATTTTTGAAGACCTCAAGAATGACGGTCTCATTGATTTGGCCGGCGTTTCAATATATCATCCCTATGGTGAGGAAATGTTTTTGGAGCATCCGGTATTTGAAGCATTTCAGGTTCCTGTAAATGTATTTGATCAAAGGATCATCCGTAATGGTATGCTTGAGCGCATGCAGAAGGAAAATAAAATTGTTTTTGCAAGAAGTGTTTATCTGCAGGGGCTGTTTTTTATGTCACCAGATGAATTAAAAGGGAATCTGGTAAATGCTAGACCTTATATTCTGGCCTTGCAGGATCTGGCAATGCAGGCTGGTATGAGCATCGCAGAATTGGCTTTTTCATATGTCAGGGATCTGGAAGAAGTGACCAGTATTGTTTTTGGAGCAACAACAGAACTTCAGGTACAAGCGAATGTAAAGTTATTATATGGGAGTAAAATCCCTCTCAAAATAAAAGAATCAATAGAATCTTTATTTAATAATATGCCCAGGGATATTATAACACCCGGGCTTTGGACATCATAATTTATATAAGATTAATTTATTTCTATGAAAACCTTTAGACTGGATAATAAAGTAGCAATTGTAACGGGTGGTGCAGGACTTTTTGGCAAACCCATTTCAACGGCTCTTGCTGAGGCGGGTGCACAGGTTATCGTCGCTTCGAGAGACGAATCAAAATGTAAGGCGTATGCAGCATTAATTAGATCTCAAAATTTAAAAGCAGAAGGTATGTTTTTGGACCTGGCTGATGAGCATTCCATTCTTGAATTTACAGAAAGGATCAACAGTGAATATGGCAGGATTGATATTCTGGTTAATAACGCAGTATCGAGGGAAGGGCTCAAAGATTTAGAAGACGTCACTAAGAATGAATGGGAGACAGCTCAGACTATTAATTCTACAGGTATGATGCTTCTAACGCAAGCCGTAGTAAAACTGATGAGAAAACAAAGATCAGGAAACATCATAAATATAGGTTCTATTCAGGGAGCAGTCGGGCCTAATTTTCCTGTTTATGGAAATACGGGTATGACAAGTCCCATAAATTATACCTATGATAAATGGGCTATGGTTGGTTTTACAAAATGGATCGCAAATTATTACGGAAAGTTCAATATTCGTGCAAATTGCATTAGTCCTGGTGGTTATGGTCCTGGGGTAGCACAAATGATTGGGAATAATGAGTTTATAGAAAATTATAAACGCTTGACCCCTTTGGGCAGGTTTGCAGACGATGAAGATATTAAAGGACCTGTAGTTTTTCTAGCCTCAGAAGCTTCTGGATTTATTACAGGCCATAATCTCCTGGTTGATGGAGGCTGGACAAGCTGGTGATATTTTTTTCTGCCTATATCTATCCATGATTGCAATTATAATCCCATGTATATAAAACACTAAAATATTATGAAATCAGCGAAAGCCCTAACTGAATCGAAATTGCCAAAAGGAGCATGGCTGTTTGTTGCACTTCTTAGTGTTGTAGGTTGCCTCAATTACCTCGACCGCACTATTATAACCACAATGCGGGTTTCAATAATTGATGATATGCCAATGACTGATGCACAATTCGGCCTTTTAACTTCTATTTTTTTATGGGTATATGGTCTTCTAAGTCCAATTGCAGGATATTTAGCAGACAAATTTAATCGTAGTCGGGTCATTATAATAAGTCTTTTCGTCTGGTCAGCAGTAACCTGGCTTACATCATATGCAACTACCTTCGAACAATTGCTAGCCACAAGAGCATTGATGGGGATTAGTGAAGCTTGCTATATTCCCGCTGCTTTGGCTCTCATTGCTGATTATCACCGTGGTTCATCCAGATCTCTGGCAACGGGAATACATATGGCAGGTATTATGATTGGACAAAGCCTTGGATTTATTGGAGGATGGATTGCTGAAGAATATGCATGGACTACATCGTTTGCACTTTTGGGAGGGATAGGGATAGTTTATTCTGCTGTGCTTTTGATGGTTTTAAAAGATGCTCCGAGGCAGGATAATGAAAAGATGCTCACAAAGGACGATAATGGTGTCAGTTTTATTAAAGGAATTCGAGGTTTATTTAGCAGTAGTAGATTCCTTATCTTACTAATCTATTGGAGTTTGCTAGGGATTGTTACCTGGCTTGTAGTTGGTTGGTTACCAACTTATTATAAAGAAAATTTCAATCTGTCCCAAGCTTTAGCAGGTTTATATGCCACTGGCTATATATACCCGGCCTCACTTTGCGGGGTGCTCTTAGGTGGTTTTTTGGCCGACAAGTGGAGTAAAAAAAATAGCCGGGCTCGTATCCTTGTGCCTTTTATTGGGCTTTGCGTTGCCGCCCCCTGCATATTTTTAGCGAGCACGACGTCAATTCTTCCCTTAGCAACAGCTTTATTTATGCTTTGGGCATTGACCAAAGCTTTTTGTGACACAAATATGATGCCTATACTATGTATGGTAGCAGATGTTAGATATCGTGCAACGGGATACGGCGTAATTAACATGTTTAGTTGTATAGTAGGGGGCCTTGGTTTATATGCAGGAGGTTATTTACGGGATATAGATATAAACTTAAGTAATATCTATCAATTTGCTGCTTTTACTACCCTTATAAGTGCTGCTTTATTATTTACCGTCAGACCCCGTACAACGGATATTGATGACACCTCTAACACAAGACCTCAAATTTAAAGATTTATAAACACCAGAATGTTAAAAAGACAATATTCCGAATCAGCCACTTTATTAGAAAGATCCAAAAAAGTATTAGCCGGAGGTGTTTCCTCCGAATTCAGAAAATACAATCATCCGCATGCTTTGTTCTATACACATGGAAGTGGTAGTCGGATATATGATGTTGATGGAAATGAGTATGTGGATTTTACCCTCAGTCAGGGTCCATTAATTCTGGGTCATTCCCATCCATACGTTTTAAAAGCCGTCAATGAATATTCTGAACATGGACAGCTATTTGCTGGCCAGCATCTTCGGGAGATTGAACTTGCCGAGAAAATAAACGAAATAATACCTTCAGCGCAGCTGATGCGGTTCTGCCTTGATGGGTCGGAAGCAGTTCAGACAGCGTTCAGGGTTGCAAGAGCGAAAACTGGCAGACAGAAATTCCTCCGTTTTGAAGGCCATTACCACGGATGGATGGATAATGTTTGCTGGGGAATATCAGCTCCGGGCTCTGAAGAACTTGGTACACGCGAAAATCCCAATGTTTTCCCCTGGTCTCAGGGTTTGCCCAAACAATCCCGTGATGAATTTATTATCCTGCCCTGGAATGATTTGGAACTCTTAAAAAGAACAGTGGCTCTGCGTTTTGAAGAGATTGCAGCTATCATCACAGAGCCAGTCATGTGTAATAGTGGATGTATTCCACCGGCAGAAGGCTTTCTTCAGGGATTAAGAGAATTATGTGATCAGTATGGAATAGCACTAATCTTTGATGAGGTCATCACTGGCTTTCGTCTCTCACTCGGTGGAGCTCAAAAGTATTTTAATATTACCCCTGATCTTTCAATCTTCGCAAAAGCAATGGCTAGCGGCTATCCAATCAGTGCCGTTGTGGGTAAGAGGGAATGGATGAATGAAGTTGAAAAGGCTAATGTAATCCATGCCGGAACTATGAATTCCAGTAATCCTACAGTTGCGGCGGCACTTGCTACTATTCGGGTATTAGAGGAACAAAAACCATATGATAGAATGTTTAGCTATGGTATAAAATTGATGGAAGGATTACGATCAGCAGCAGCAGAGAACGGACATGACCTGCTGGTACAGGGTATGGGCCCAATGTTTAATATCAGTTTTACAAAAGCAAAAAAAGTAAGTGAATACAGGGATACTTTTTATGCCGACCGGGCCAAACTCAATGCTTTCATTTCGGGAATGCATGACAAAGGAGTTAGGATCATAGGCAGAGGACTTTGGTATATCAGTGCAGCACATACTGAACAGGATATAGATTTTGCTTTAGAGAAAGCTCGTGAAGTATTAAAGGCTATTTAATAATTTATGTCCCGGCTAATTACACAAATTATTAATGAATTTTTTAAACCAAATCTATGAGTCAAATCGGATTGGGTTGTGTAACATTTGGTCGGGAGATCGATCAGGAACAGTCTTTCGAAATGATGGACTATGCCCTGGAACATGAGATAAACTTGTTTGACACAGCTTCCGCTTATCAAAACGGAACGTCTGAAACTATTGTGGGGAAATGGCTTGTATCCCGTCGTTCGGGGACTGATCATATCATTGTGGCAACAAAGATTGCCCCTCCTTATGTATATGACAGGATGGTTGAGTCAGTTGATCAGAGTCTTAAACGATTGGCGGTTGATAGGATCGATCTCCTTTATTTTCATAGCTGGGATGATTCTGTCTTAACTGAAGATGCTTTGTTTACTATTGACAAACTAGTGAAGCAAGGTAAAATTCATAAGATTGGAGCGAGTAACTTTTCCGGAGATCAGTTGCAGGATTCTATCGCAATTCAAAAGTACAATGGTCTTACCTGTTTTCAATATGCCCAGAATAATCACAATCTAGCAGTCAGTGATCTGACCAGGGATTTTAAAGAGCTGTGCCAAAATAACAAAATAGATATTGTGACTTATAGTCCACTTGGAGCAGGCTTCCTTACCGGAAAATACAATTCAGGACCTATTACAGGTTCGCGTTTTGAAATAATTCCAGGGCATAAAAATATATATTTTAACGAACCGGCTCTTAAAAAACTGGAAATGCTCAGGGGAATTTCTGAATCAACAGGATATAGTACGACACATCTGGCATTAGTCTGGGCTTTTCATCAGCCAGGGCTAAAAGCAGTGTTGGTTGGGGGGAGAAATATTAGCCAGCTTGAGCAGGCATTCGCAGCTAAGCAATTCAATGACAAGGAAGTTCTGGTCAATTTAAACAGGATATCCGGTTGGATTATATGAATTTGGATAATATATGATTATGTTAGGTTTAAGTTTTAATTATTGGTTTTATGATTAATAAGAAGATCCTGATTTTCTTTATCTTTTTAGTAAAGATTTCCAATGCCCAACAAGTCCTTCCACTTTATCCCGAAAAAATTCCAAACTCCAAATTAAGGGCCAATGAGGAACAGAAAACAGCAAATGCTTTAGTAGATACTGTAACCAGAAAAGTATCTGTTCCAACTTTAAGTATTTTTCTGCCTTTAAAGAATCAATCTAATGGCACGGCTGTCATAATTTGCCCGGGAGGAGGCTATGGCGGATTACTCACTAAACGCGAAGGTAGTGATGTGGCCAGGGCCTTTACAAAATTAGGGGTAACGGCTTTTGTCCTTAAATACCGGCTTCCGGATGATGGAATTATGGAAGATAAATCAATTGGACCTTTGCAGGATGCTTTACAAGCTTTAAAAACGGTGCGTCAGAATGCCGGTAAATGGAATGTTGATGCAAAAAAAATAGGAATTATGGGATTCTCTGCCGGAGGACACCTGGCCTCGAGTGCAGGTACTCATTATGATGCCCGCATCATTGAAAATTCTGAAAATACAGATCTTCGACCCGATTTTATGGTACTTGTAAATCCTGTTATCAGCTTTACAGATGAAATCGGTCATGTCGGCAGCCGTAATAATCTTTTAGGAAAGACACCATTAGTCGAAAAGATTAACTTTTTCTCAAATGAACTTCATGTCAGCCAATCAACTCCGCAAACTTTTCTGGTGCATACGGCGGATGATACGGTGGTGTCTCCTGAAAATAGTTTCAGATTCTATTATGCTTTGCGTAAGAATAAGGTCAATGCAGAACTGCATATTTACTCTGAAGGGGAACATGGCTTTCTGAAGAAACCTGTTTTTGAAGAATGGTTCGGGAGAACAGTTAATTGGATGAAGGATAGGGATTTGATAGAGTAGGAAATAGGGAATAGGGAATAGGAAACAGGCAATAGTAAACAGGCAATAGGCAATAGGAAACATGAAATGTGACAGCGTTTAGTTCCATTTCCCATTTCCCATTCCCAAGTCAGGAAATTGGAAATGAGTATAAATATTTGATTAGCTAATAAATTATGAAACATTATAGAATCCTGCTATTTTTAATTTTATCTCTTATAACATGCACTCTAATTACGGCTTTCAGCGATAAGAGCATAGATTTTAAACCGAAAAAAGGTCAGCGAATTGTGATTCTTGGAAATACCTTTGC
>CAZGCG010000016.1:0-3958 GCA_964524205.1 uncultured Sphingobacterium sp.
AAGCAAAAAGACCTGAAAAGACTGCTTTAACTATTTTCATGGGATTTTTTAAAAATTAAATATGTTAAAAATTAATAGTTAATTCAAAATATTGTTTGCTTTAATGTAATTTAAAAAATGTTCAAATCCTTTGATATTTATGAATAGAGCCAGTATTTTACTATGCAAGCATAAAAAAATATCAAAATTCTTTGTTTGAATTAAAATATTACAGTATTTTGTATAGTTAAAATGTATTTAACCAATATAAATCTGAGAATTATGAACAGAATCTTTACTCGTTTTGCCTGTTTTTTAGTCCTGCTTACAATGACCATATCAATGGCATTTGCTCAAAGTATTACTATTTCGGGAACTGTTACCGACAAACAAACAAATGAAACCTTACCTGGGGTTTCCATTAATGTAAAAGGAAAATCAATTGGGGCATCCACAAATGCAGATGGTAAGTTTACTTTCAGTACCTCTGAGAGTACCCCATTTACTATTGTGATCAGTTATCTTGGTTATAAATCAATCGAGCAGGAAGTAAGGGCTTCAGTTTCTGATTTAGTATTTGCTTTGGAATCACAGTCGATTCTGGGACAGGAAGTTGTAGTTGCCGCTTCACGTACTCCGGAGCGGATTTTGGAATCTCCGGTTTCAATTGAGCGTTTCGGACAGGCCGCAATACGCGAAACTGCATCACCAACCTTTTATGACGCCCTTAATAATCTGAAAGGTGTTGAGATGAGTGCACAAAGTTTAACTTTTAAATCAATCAATACCAGAGGTTTTAATGCCAATGGTAATACCCGATTTAACCAGTATATCGATGGTATGGATAATCAGGCTCCGGGTCTGAATTTTGCAGTAGGTAATATTATAGGTATATCTGAACTGGACGTTGATAATGTAGAGCTTCTACCAGGTGCTTCCTCCGCTCTTTATGGTGCAGGTGGTATCAACGGAACTATGTTAATGACATCGAAAGATCCATTTACTTCAGAAGGGGTCAGCTTTTCTATCAAGAGGGGAATAAACCATGTAAATGATCCGCTGCGTGATACGCAGCCATTCGAAGAAGCTGGAATACGGGTTGCCAAGGCCTGGAATAAATTTGCATTTAAGACTACATTTTCATTCCTGCAGGCAGACGACTGGCAGGCATCTAACTATTCTAACTTTGATCGCACCGCAAGAACCTTTAAAAATGGTAACCGGAGCACAGATCCAAATTATGATGGTATAAATAGTTACGGTGATGAAGTAAGTCAGAATATGAGAATTATTGCAAACTCAGTTCAAACCGCAACTAATGCCGGAGTCGCTGCAGCAACTGGTGGTGCAATTCCGAATATTATCGGAATGATCAATGCATCTCTTCCTCCAACAGCAACCCCTGCTCAAATTGGTGGATTTTTGAGTGCTTTTCCGGCTGCATTAAGGCCTACTATTCAAAATGTTCTTCCTTTCAACTTTGGTTTGAGAGCAGGAATTATTCCAGATCAGGCTGTCTCAAGGACTGGATATAATGAGGTTAATCTTGTCGATTACAAAACCAACTCATTGAAAACCTCTACTTCATTACACTATAAATTAAGTAATACAGTTCAAGCAATTTTTCAGGCTAACTGGGGTTCCGGTACATCTGTTTATACAGGTTCTGATCGTTATTCACTCCGTAATTTCAGTATCGGACAGTATAAACTGGAGTTAAAGGGAGAAGACTTTATAGTTCGTGGTTATACTACACAAGAGCGTTCCGGAGATTCTTATATTTCTTCAATCCTTGGAAGTTATATTAATGAAACATCAAAAGCAAGTACCACATGGTTCCCTCAATATATCGGTAACTATGTTGGTGCACGTTCTGCCGGATTACCTGATGCTCAGGCACATGCGATGGCACGCTCTGTTGCCGATCAGGGTAGGTTTGAGCCCGGTTCTGCACAGTTTGAGGCCGCAAAAACCAAGATAATGAACACCACAATCAGCTCAAGTTCAGGTCTGGGAGCAAAATTTGACGATAAGAGCAATCTGTGGCATTATGAGGGGATGTATAATTTCACTAATGCTTTGAAAGGTGCTTTGGATCTTCAGGTTGGGGCATCATTCAGAAGATACGATCTGAATTCTGCAGGTACAGTATTTGATGACCTTAACCGCACAATTGATATTGATGAGACTGGTGCCTTTATTCAAATGGGTAAAAAACTAAGTGAATCATTCAAACTTGCTGTTTCTGGTCGTTATGATAAGAATATGAATTTTGAGGGCAGGTTTACACCTAGAATTACTGGTGTTTATACTGTTGCACCTAATAATAATATCCGCTTGTCTTATCAAACCGGTTACCGTAATCCAACTACGCAGAATCAGTACATCAATCTTTCAGTGGGTGGCGGATCAACCCGTTTAATTGGTGGTTTGCCAGAGATGCTTCAGAAAGCTGATTTATATACCAATAAGCCATTTACAGATGTCAGCTACATGAATTTCCTGGCTTCAGCCTCAGCTGGTACAGCTAACCCTGCATTGCTTCAAACCTATACATTCGATCCAAAAGGTGTAAGACCTGAAAGTGTTAAGGCTTACGAGCTTGGATATAAAGGACTACTTGGAAGTAATGTATTGATTGATGCCTATGGTTATTATAATTCATACAAGGATTTTATTACGGCTATCGAGGTATTCCAGCAAAATGGAACCGCATTTACAAAGTTTGGTGTACCTGTTAATGCTGCCGGGGATGTTTCTGCCTATGGAATGGCACTTGGGCTGGATTATTTAATCGGAAAATTCAATCTGAATGGAAATGTTTCATACAACCAGATTGGTGATCTTCCCGCTACTTATGTAAATGATTTTAACACTCCGAAAGTACGTTATAACCTGGGAATCAGTAATCGCAATGTTGTGAAGAATGTCGGCATGAATGTTTCTTATCGCTGGCAGGATTCTTTCTACTGGGCATCATCTTTTGCATCTGGGGCAGTTCCATCTTTCGGAACTGTGGATGCACAGGTGAACCTGAAAATCCCTTCAGTAAAAGGCATGGTAAAGATCGGAGCATCTAATATCTTCAATAAATACTATGTAACATCATACGGAAACCCTGAGATGGGTGGTATGTATTATGTCGGATTTACATTTAATCAATAAGATCAGGTATCAAACAGGATTCTATTTAAATGATCTGAAAATTTTATACTAACCAATTTATAAGTCTCGTTCCATGTAGTGGAGCGGGACTTATTTGTATAGAAATATGGCAGATTCAATTTTTATTTCTAACTATGTGACTTAGTACTAATTTAAGCAGTATACAGAATTGTTTAAGCTAAACTTTTGCCACGGCTTCTCAGATATCTAACAAGAGAAGACATTTAATATATAATAAAGAATAAAATATGGAAGTAAGTAAGGATCCCTTATCTACGATTTTGGATGTCAATGATCTTGAGGATGATATTCAACACGTAAATAATCCTATTGTGGGGCTTGAGCCCATCGTTAAGAAGTATCTGGCAGCTGTAAAAGAGTACCGGCAGGAAGGCAATAGTTTTTTCTTTTCTGACGGGAGTGCACAGGTTGAGGTACGTGTGGTCAGTGATGAAATAATAAGGGTCAGACTTGCTCCTCAGGGAGTATTTCTTGAAGAGTTTTCCTACGCTCTCAGTCATACCGAACAAAAAGTTACAGTTTTCTCATGCGTTGAAGATGAGCACACTTATAGTGTTCAAACAAATACAGTAGCCTGTGTTATTAATAAAAGCGACTTTTTTATCTCATTTGAAGACATTCATGGTCAGTTGATTAATCAGGATCTGAATGCAATGCATTGGGAAGAGAATGTTGATTTTGGCGGATATTATGTTTATGCGACAAAAAAATGCAATGAAGAAGAGAGTTTTTTCGGATTAGGAGATAAGTCGAGCGATTTCAACCTGCGGGGCAACCGTTATATAAATTGGAA
>CAZGCG010000016.1:4058-9034 GCA_964524205.1 uncultured Sphingobacterium sp.
GGAAGATTCCTTGTGATGCAATCTATCTCGACATAGATTACATGGATGGATATCGCTGCTTTACCTGGAACAGAAAATATTTCCCTGATCCCGCCAGGATGATGAAGGAATTGGCTGACGATGGGTTCAAGACGGTGGTTATCATAGATCCTGGAATCAGGGTCGATGAAAATTATAGAATTTTTAAGGAAGGGAAGCAAAATAATTATTTCTGCCGGCGATGTGATGATTACTTTATGGAGGGGCATGTCTGGCCTGGAAGATGTCAGTTTCCCGATTTTACAAATCCTAAAGTAAGGGATTGGTGGGGAGGGTTATTCAAAGAACTTGTTGATGCAGGAGTAGCTGGAGTATGGAATGATATGAATGAGCCTGCTGTATTTGGATCAGGTACTTTCCCGGTTGATGTGCGTCATAATTACGATGGATTTCATGGATCTCACCGCAAAGCCCATAACATCTATGGCATGCAAATGGTGCGTTCTACCTATGAAGGATTGAAAAAACTTCAAAAGAATAAAAGGCCATTTACTATTACCAGAGCAGGTTATTCAGGTGTTCAGCGCTATGCCACGGTGTGGACTGGGGATAATGTGGCATCATGGGAACACCTTAAAATAGGCATAGTACAATGCCAGCGTTTATCAATATCAGGAATCTCTTTCTGTGGTACGGATATTGGTGGTTTCAGTGGTGAACCTGATGGTGAGCTATTTGCACGCTGGATACAGATGGGTGTATTTTCACCATTCATGCGAGCACACTCGGCAGGAGATACTGCAGAGCGTGAGCCCTGGAGTTTTGGACAGGAGTATGAAGATATCAACCGTAAATTCATTGAACTGAGGTACAGATTGCTTCCTTACATTTACTCGGCTTTTTGGGAGCATCACAGACATAGTTTCCCTATTCTCAGGCCATTGGTTATGCAGGAACAGGAAACTGTTTTAACACATAGCATTCAGGATATATTTACTTTTGGAGACAAAATATTAGTTGCTCCGGTTAGTGATCCGGGTGCGACAAGTAAAAATGTATATTTACCTGCTGGTAAATGGTATGATTACTGGACCCATGAACCTTTTGCCGGTGGGCAGGAACATCTGGTATCTGCACCAATTGATTCAATGCCAATTTTTGTGAAGGCAGGTTCTGTTATTCCTGAATCACCTCTGATGCAGTATGTAGGTGAGTATGAAGTTGATGAACTGATTTTTCAGATTTATTACTCCGACTACGAAGTGAATTCTTTCTATTTTGAGGATCACGACGATACTTTTGCCTTCGAGCAGAATATCTACCTTGAGAAAAAGTATGTGGTGAACGGGGATCATAAATCGATGACAATTGTACAAACCGTTGAGGGATTATTTACACCCAGGTATGAGACCTATGATCTGAAAATCATTGGACTGCCATTTAGCCCTTCTAAAGTTCTGATCGATGGTAAAGAATTTACCAATGATCTGGAATTTGATGATTTGAAGCGTGTTAGGATAAAGTCAAATAAAAATTTCAGGAGAATAGAAATACTAGCCTGATATTATACGCATTATTGAAATATACATGTAATGTAATCTACCCTAATTATGGCAAAAAAAACTAATGCCATTCAGGCTGCAAAGAATGAATCCCTAGCTGCGGATTCCTGGTATTCCCGTTTTACGGATTTTGATATCAGTCTGTTCAGGTCGGGTAAACATTATAAGTTATATGAGAAATTAGGTTCCCATGTAGTTGAGCATGCTGGGGTTAAGGGTACATATTTTGCAGTGTGGGCTCCCAATGCCCGACAGGTTTTTGTAGAGGGTAATTTTAACGGATGGAATAAGGCCTCTCATCCCATGCAGGTCAGATGGGATGAATCAGGTATATGGGAAACTTTTATTCCTGGAGTCGGAAGTGGAGAAGTCTACAAGTATTATATTCAATCAAATTCAGGTGAGGGTCTTGAGAAAGCAGATCCCTTTGCATTAAGATGGGAGGAGCCGCCATCTACAGCATCTATCGTTTGGGATACATGGTACGAGTGGAAGGATGGCCCATGGATGAGATCAAGGTATGATATAAATGCCCTGAATAAACCTATGTCGGTTTACGAAATGCATTTTGGATCCTGGGCACGTAGTCCTGAATCGCCTGATGAGTTTTTGAGCTATCGCCAAATGGCAGAGAAGCTTATTCCATACCTGTTGGAAACAGGATTTACTCATGTAGAATTTCTTCCATTAATGGAACATCCATTCTATCCTTCATGGGGTTATCAGATTACCGGATATTTTGCTGCCACTTCCAGATATGGAACTCCACAGGATCTGATGTATCTGATTGAACAATTGCACGAAGCTGGTATTGGAGTCATTCTTGACTGGGTTCCTTCCCATTTTCCCGGTGATGAGCATGGCCTTTATCGGTTCGATGGAACCCATTTATATGAGCATGAAGATATGAGGAAGGGTTTTCATCCCGACTGGAAATCGTATATATTCAACTATGGCAGGAATGAAGTGAAGTCTTTTCTGATTAGCAATGCTATATTTTGGCTTGACCGTTATCATGCCGATGGTTTGCGTGTAGACGCTGTTGCATCAATGTTATATCTTGATTATTCAAGAAAAGATGGTGAATGGATACCTAATGATGAAGGTGGCCGAGAAAATCTGGAAGCAATAAGTTTTATCAGAGAATTCAATGAGGCTGTTTACTCTAATTTTCCGGATGTTCAGACTATAGCTGAGGAATCTACTGCATTTAGCGGTGTAAGCAGGCCTACTTATATGGGTGGATTGGGTTTTGGGATGAAATGGATGATGGGCTGGATGCATGATACACTCGACTATTTTGGAAAGGACCCTGTGCACAGGAAATACAACCATCAGGGAATAACTTTTAGTACCGTTTATGCATTTACGGAGAATTTCATGCTCCCATTTTCACATGACGAGGTAGTTCATGGCAAGGGCTCATTACTTGACAGGATGCCCGGTGATGAATGGCAGAAGTTTGCCAATCTGAGGTTATTATACCTGTACATGTTTACACATCCGGGTACAAAATGCCTTTTTATGGGTTGTGAGTTTGCACAATCTGCCGAGTGGAATTTTAATCAATCACTAGACTGGCATTTACTGGAATATGCTCCGCACCAGGGTATCAAAGAGACAGTTACTGCATTGAATAAGTTATACCGATCAGAACCTGCTTTGTATGAAAAGAGTTTTGAGTCTGCGGGCTTTGAATGGATTGAAGGTGGAGATGCCGAAAATTCAGTACTTGTGTACTCGAGAAAGGGAAATAATCCTTCTGATGATCTTCTGATTGTTTTAAACATGACACCGGTGCCAAGGAAGGCCTGGCGTATCGGACTTCCTTCAGAAGGCAAGTGGAAACTAATATTGAATTCAGATGATCCACATTTTTACGGATCTGGTTTATTCAGGGATCAAAATGTTATTTCTGAAGAGATCTTCTGGCATGGAAAAGCACAATCAGGCCTAATGAACCTTCCACCTCTGGCGGGTTTGGTGCTGAAAAAAGTTAATTGATCTTAAGGAAGTCCTTATTTGAGTTTTCCGCACACCCGATCCATTATCTCCATCACAATCAGGGCTTCTGAAGCCGAACATGGATTAGGGCCTTTGTCGAGGAAATAATTTACAACCTGCTCAATCATAGGTTGTTGTACATGTGGAATCGGAAGGAAATGGAGGTCTTTGGTTTGACCTTCCAGTGTCAGTTGACATCCATCAGTAAAGATCGGAAAACAAAGGGTTCCCTTTGTACCTTTAATTTCACAGAGATCAAGTTCATTATCCGGTTTGACAGTGTAATCCCAAGTCCCTTTGAAAGGCACATTTTGTCCAAAAATGATATCTGCAGTCACATAATCATCTGCCTGATAATTCTTTCCCTGGTTAGATGAAGTTCCTTTTACCGATTTAGGTTCACCAAAAAAATAAAGCATCAGATCCAACTGGTGTGGAGCGAGGTCATGAAATAATCCACCACCTGAGATTGAAGGATTTACCCTCCATGTATCTGCAACACCTGGAGTAGGTGCCTGGAATAATCTGATTTCTGCTGATAGAATATCTCCCAGAGTATTATTTTGGATCAGCCTGCGGATTTCTAAAAATCTGGGTTGAGCTCTGCGATAATGTGCAACGCTGAGCTTACGAGAATATTTTTCTGAGGCTTCCAGCATCCTTAGGGCTTCAGAAGAATTCAGAGCCATAGGTTTTTCAACGTAAACTGGTTTGCCGGCTTTAAAAGCAGCGATGGTATATTGCTCGTGAGAATCGGGAGGTGTAGCAATGTAAATGGCATTGACATCCCGGTCATTAATCAGTTCATCAGCATCGGAGTACCATTTTTTTACATGATGCCTTTGTGCATAATCTTGTACCAGTGTTTTATCGCGGCGCATAACTGCAGCCAATGAAGAATTCGCAACTTTGTTAAAAGCTGGTCCGCTTTTGACTTCAGTAACATTACCGCAGCCGATGATACCCCAAACTATTTTATCCATTTTTCCTTTAACGCTGACAGGGTTTAAAACCCTGTCAGCGTTACGAAAATAATTATTTATAATCTAAAAATATGTATGCGGTTATTATAAGTTAGTAAGCGGTATTAGCCAAAACAAAAAACCCTGCTTTAAACATAAAGCAGGGCCGAGGTTAGTATAGAAAGCTATTCGAATGTTATTTCACACTAGCGATATGCTGAACAAGGTCAATCAGTTTGTTGGAATAACCCCATTCATTATCATACCATGCTACAACTTTTACGAAGTTATCATTCAGGGCAATTCCTGCTTTTGCATCAAATATTGAGGTGCGTGCATCTCCAAGGAAATCAGTTGAAACTACATCCTCTTCAGTATAGCCTAAGATTCCTTTCAGCTCACCTTCAGATGCTGCTTTCATTGCCTTTTTAATCTGATCGTAGGACGCTGCTTTGTTCAAACGGACAGT
>CAZGCG010000016.1:9134-21954 GCA_964524205.1 uncultured Sphingobacterium sp.
ACCTTTGCAAGAGGGGCAAGGCAATTGGTGGTACAGGAAGCATTAGATACAATTGTTTGTTCTGCTTTCAGGTCTTTGTGATTTACACCCATTACAAATGTTGGGGTATCATCTTTAGCAGGAGCAGAAAGAACAACTTTTTTTGCGCCGGCCTGAATATGTTTTTGTGCGTCTGCCTGAGTAAGAAATAAACCTGTTGATTCAATAATGACCTCAGCTCCAACTTCGTCCCATTTCAGGTTTGAAGGATCTTTTTCTGCAGTAACCCGGATTGTCTTCCCATTTACTACCAGGTGGCCGCCTTCAACTTCAATGGTTCCCTTAAACTTACCATGAGTTGAATCATATTTTAACATATATGCCATATAATCAGGCTCTACAAGGTCGTTGATACCAACCACTTCGATACCTTCACGTTCGATTGCAGCTCTGAAAGCCAAACGGCCTATTCGGCCAAATCCATTGATTCCAATTTTCATCTCTTTATTTTTTTGTTTTTATTGTCTGTGAGCCCCCTGAATGAAACAGGTATAGTAAGTGTTTTTAATACAAACTACTTACAGGATTCATTATTAATTTTTGTTTGAATAATATTTTAACAAGTTATATATAGGCTCTTTAATAACGGAGCTTACTTTTAAGTTATTGTTTTGTGCAGCCTGATGAAGATATTCCTGGAATCCCGCTGCTACTGTTCCAATCATGTGCAAAGGGACATTCGGATATTGTTCTTTAAGAGGTATGATATAAGTTTTAAAATAGATATCAAAACCGTCGGTTACCATTTTTTTTATAAAACTGTCCTCTTTATTCTCCATCAGAAAATCGGCAAATGAACTTAAAAACAAAGAAGGCTGAGCCTGCCTGTATACTTTGTCGAGTATCTGAGTTCTGTCGAGATCATATTTCTTTTTGAATTTGAATTCGAATTCGTCGGGAAGAAGATCATTCAAATATGATTTCAGCAATCTTCGTCCCAGCCAGTTGGATGATCCTTCATCACCCAGAATATAACCCAGACCGTAATTATTCTCTATTATTTTTTTACCATCAAAATAAGCCGCATTTGAACCGCTTCCCATAATACCCAATATTCCGGGTTCATCTCCACTTGCAGCAAGTGCTGCTGCTTTGAGGTCATGGTCTACAATAACTTTACTGAATCTGAAAAAACGGCCAAGGGCGTTCGCTACAATTTCCCTGCGCTCGTTTGATGATGCTCCTGCCCCGAAAAAATAAACCCATTTAATTTTTTCGGCATTGTTTATTAAGTGGATATTCTTGTTCAGGAATTGAGTAATATAGTTTTCATCATTAAAAAATGGGTTGATTCCAGGGGTCTTGAATTCTGAAATTGTCTTCCCTTTTTCTGCCAGCTTCCAATCAGCATGCCTTGATCCACTATAAACTACTGCAATCATATATTAAATAGATAATACACTCACCATTTCCATTAAATCGTCCTCAAGTTTAAAATGAGTGAAATTTAATGCTTCCTCGAGGGGGGTCATCACAACTGAATTTCCCCGCAGTCCCACCATTTGCCGGCTATTTCCAGCGATCAATCCTTTGACTGCTGCAAAGCCTAAGCGACTAGCCAGCACCCGGTCAAAACTGCTCGGACTGCCCCCGCGTTGCAAGTGCCCTAATATAGTGACTTTGACGTCGTAAAAATCAAATTTTTCTGTAACACGTTTAGCAAGCTGATAGGCTCCGCCACTTTTATCGCCTTCGGCTACTATCACAATACTGGATGTTTTCTTGTTTCTGGCATCAAGCGACAGCTTTTCAATGAGTTCATCAATAGCAGTTTCACGTTCTGGTAAAAGAACAGCCTCAGCACCCCCGGCAATTCCAGAGCGCAAAGCAATGCATCCGGAGTCGCGCCCCATTACCTCTACAAAAAACAGCCGGTTATGCGATGCTGCAGTGTCTCTGATCTTGTCAATCGCTTCAATAACAGTATTGGTTGCAGTATCGAATCCAAGTGTGAAATCAGAACCATAAAGATCATTGTCAATTGTTCCTGGAATGCACAAGACGGGAATGTCGAATCTTGAAGAAAGGCGCTCTGCACCTCTTGCTGTACCGTCGCCTCCTATTGCAACTAATGCGTCAATTCCTTTTGCCTTAAGATTATTGTATGCCTTTTCAGTCCCTTCATCTGTCTTGAACTCCAGACAGCGGGCAGTTTTTAGAATAGTACCACCCAGATGAATGATATTTCCGACAGAACGTGCATCCATGTCCCAAAAATCACTGTCCAGCATTCCCTGATATCCTTTGCGGATACCTACTACTTCAATACCTGTGAATACTGCTGTACGAACAACTGCTCTGATGCATGCATTCATTCCTGGTGCGTCACCTCCTGAAGTAAAAACGCCTATTTTTCTTATTCCTGACAAATCTGATAATGAATAATATGCACGAATATAGTGTGTATTTTTTACACTAAGTAATTTTTGAATATTTTTTCACTCTTTATGACTAATCCTTATATATTTAGTTTTTAAATTTTACATTTTGGGAACAATTCTGCCTAAGTTCGATTCGGTATTTTCTATTGACTGTGTAATATTTGGTTTCGATGAAGGAGAATTGAAGATTCTTCTGATTGAACGAAATGAAGAACCTTTCAAAGACTGGTGGGCATTGCCCGGATATATTGTTGAGCAGGATGAAAGTATTGATCATGCAGCTGAGCGTATTCTTTATGAGCTAACCGGACTTAGAGGAATCTATATGGATCAGTTTTACACCTTCGGGGATGTAAACAGGCACCCTCAGGGCAGGGTAATTACTGTTGCCTATTATGCAATGATCAGATTAAGTGGCAGTAAAGATCTTAAGCCAGTTAGTAATTACGCATCCAAAGCAGTCTGGATTCCGGTAAATGATTTGCCAAAACTAGCCTTTGATCATGAAAAGATCTTTTCCAAGGGTTTTGAAAAGATCAGACACAAAATTAGTTACCAGCCCATTGCATTTGAATTACTTCCGGAAAAATTTACTCTTACCCAGCTTCAGCATCTGTATGAAGTTATCTTAAACAAGAAGCTTGATAAGCGGAATTTCAGAAAAAAGATGCTGAATTACGGGATTCTCAAAGAGCTTGATGAAAAGCAGAAAGGTGTATCCTACAGAGCAGCTAAACTCTATAAGTTTGATAAGCGAAAATATGCTAAACTATTCCAGAAGGAAATTACGTTTGGGAAGTGATTGCTGGTCAGGCCCGCAATGACAACGGATCGGGGTCCGCAATGACAGCAGGAAATTATTTAGTTAAGGTGTTTGGCGAAAACCTTCCGGAATTTTTTTATCTACAAGCTTAAACCATAGCGGTGGAATCAGGGCAGGTAGCATCATACTTGCATAGCCTCCAGGTAGAACCGGGCTTTCAGGATACGACAGTAATTGATTAAATGGCTTTGCAGCATGAAAGTGATGATCTGAATGTCGGCTAAGGTCGATGAGCAGAAAACGGCTGATCAGTTTATCACTTTGCCAGGAGTGTTTTTCATTCACGCGCTCATTGTCCATCCTGCTCAAACCATAATGCTCAATGTAATTAGTATATTCAAGCAAAAGGTTTGCAAAAATAGCCTGGAGAAGTACTGCAGCTGATACTTCCCAGCCCCAAAAGATCGCGAAAATCAACATAACTCCGATGTATCCGGATATACAACTAATCATATAATTGTTTAATCCGTATGGAGCCAGTTTTTTAACCACACAACGCTGTTTTTCCATTTCCATGGATTGTTTTAACTGTCCGCCAATGGAGCGTACAACAAAATGATAATAGTTTTCGCCGAATTTTGCAGTTACCGGATCCTGATCTGTACCGACATATTTATGGTGAATACGCAGGTGATGTATATAGAAATAGGGATTGAAAACCGTAAATAAAAGAAAACGGCCAGCAAAATTCCAGATCTTGTGCTTTCTGTGAATCAATTCATGAGCAACAACAATGGCCAGAGTGCCTGAGGATCCACCTGTTGAGAGTGCGGCGGTAATTATCCAATGGTCATGAATAATACCTGTTGAAATACCATAAATGAGACTTGAAATTGCCAAAATTTGTCCGGCAATCGATAAAATCATTAAGATATCCGGTAACTCATCATCTATCCAATCATCGTTTGTATGGTCTTCCGGAAGCAATATCTCAGCAATTCCAAGTACAATAAAAGAGAAGGTAAAATTTAAAAGCGTAAACCAGCCACCCGAAAGATTTCCAAATATGACCAGTATTACCGGTATCAGATTTAAAAAATACTTCCAGTTTCGGAAAGATCTGCCAGTTCTCGTAACTTCAGTATGCATTTTTGATTTTAGGGTTTGGCAGCGAATATCAAATAAATTCCTGCTTTTATTTAGATGAAGAACTTCCTATATAAAGCGCTCCAGCCATAAGGGCAAGATCCTTCAATAAGCTTCCCATCCCATTCTGGTCACCACCCATAACCACAGGAAGGTGGATAGTAAGAATAAATACCAGCATTAATCCACCCAATAGATAACCTGCAAGTTGCACAGATTTGTTGATTATAAAACCTGCAGCACCCAGAATTAATAAAACACCAGTGATGTACACCCAGATTACTCCGCCAGGAATATAGGCAGGAACCATACCCTGCATCTTGTCGGCAGACATCAGATGCATCACACCGAATACTGCAAACGGGATTGCAAAAATTACTCTTAATAGACCGTGGGAAAGAATTTGATTCATTTTTTTTAGGTTTAGGTTAAGAATTTGGTTTAATTTCTATACCTAATTTACTAATAATCAATGAATTTGAGTTTTTTTATTCTTTCCTGAAAAAAGTATCATTAAAATAGCTCCGGAGGCTATTAATGCCCAGCCAATCCATCGATAATGGATCATTCTGCCCGCAACAGCCGCCAGTTTTTTCAATGGAATGAAATTAAAATAATTGCTGACTTTAAAATAAACTGCCCCGAAAGTAAAGGCCAGAACAAGGAGTAGTGTCCAGCCGCAAAAACGCAGCAAACCTCTTTTATTGCTTGCTGCAGCTATCAGAGAAAGAATGGCGAGCGAATAAACAATCGAAGCCAATACCGTATCAAGATCCCAGTAATTCCAGTTACCGATAATTGGTATATGAAGCATTGGCATCATTCCCCCGGCAATAACCAGAAGTGCACCAATGATTCCGATGTAGTTTTTCAAGGTCATGAGAATTAGCCTTTTAGCGCTGATTGAGGATTATTTCCTTCAGTGAGCTCCATTTTTTCAGCAAAATGAGCACAATAATCCCGAAGATCTTCTACAATGGCTTCTTCACCTGTAGCACGTAAAAAACTGTCGCCCATAGTCTGAAGGGTCTCATAAAAGAACCGTTTCATTTCATCAACCGGCATGTCTTTTGTCCAAAGGTCAATGCGTAGTGAGTTCTTATAATTATGATCCCATAAAGCCAGCATCATTGATTTAACAGGTAATGCTTCCTTGTTCTGAGAGTCGGTTGATTCCCAAAGGATATTTTCAGGTACGTTTTGCTCGTCTAGCTCTATGGTAAGTTTTATTTCGGCTTTTTTCATTCTTAAGTTGTAAGTAATAAGTTATAGGTAATAAGTTTCGCCATCCTCATTGACGCGCTAATTACAGGATTTTATTTCTCTGCGTTTAATTTATTGTCTTTTATCTGTTCTCAGTGATTCATTATTTAAAGGTCTCAATATCCGGCTCTTTATTCTCAACTGTCAATTTTAAAGTCAACTGAAAATATACAATTTAATCAGAATCATCAAAACAGCTACAAAGATGAGAAATAGAAGTTCAATTAACCAAATGCGTTTTAGCTCGGGTATATATCTACGAAATACCTGATCAGTGATGAAACTCAGAATAACCAGAATGAAAAATGGAATTCCCCCTATTTTCCGTAACAAACTTCCATCCGGGGAAGGTGGAAGGAAGATGGTGCTTACAAGTAAGAGGGAAGTTACGATGTTGAGCGGAGTTAAACGCAGCTTCATTTTTTCCGGTCTTTTTTATGAACAGAGTCAAATTTGACACTTTTCTTTCTTCGGGCAGCGCCGGGTTTATTATTTCTGACTTTGGCTTTAGGTTCAGCCTTTGCTGATTTTACCCCTTTCGAATTCTTAGCCTTTTTCTCATGGAATGCTCCTTTGAATTCTGGGTCTTCTCTACGTTTTTGCAGATCAATTTCCCGGGCAATATTCTGACGTTCCTCATAAGGAGTATCATCGATGAATACATTTTCAGGCATTTCGGATATAGGAATGGTCTGCCGGATCAGTTTTTCAATCTTTTCAACGTAATATTCCTCCGAGGGGCTGCAAAAAGTGATCGCATCGCCTGTTTGAAGGGCCCGACCGGTACGTCCGATCCGGTGAACATAATCTTCAATGATAATCGGAACATCAAAATTGATCACATGGCTCACATTGCTCACGTCCAGCCCGCGGGAAGCCACATCCGTAGCAACCAGAATACGTATTTCCCCTTCCTTAAAGGCATTGATCGAATTAATCCGGGTGTTTTGTCCCTTATTGGCATGGATAACCCTAACCTGATCAACACCATATCTACGTTCAAGGAAATGAAATATATTATCAGCTACGGTTTTTGTTTTACAGAAAATAATCAGTCGGGTAAAGTCCTCTGTATCCCTGAGCAAATGCTGAAGCAGGTTTAGCTTGGTTTTCAGATTTGGAACTTTGTACAAAACCTGGCTTACTGTTGCTGCAGGAGTCGCCTGCTCTGCCACTTCGATCACAGTGGGATGTTTCAGAAAATCGCCCGAGATCTTATGCACCAGTTCACTCATGGTAGCCGAAAACAGCAGATTCTGACGTTTTCTTGGCACAACTTCCAGAATACGGTGAATTGAACCGATAAAACCCATATCCATCATTTTATCAGCTTCATCCATGACCAGAAATTTCAGATTCTGGGTATTAATATTCCCTTCCAGATATAAATCAAGAAAGCGTCCCGGGGTTGCTATAATGATATCAACTCCCTTTTTTAATTCAGCAATCTGGGTTTTGGGACCTAAGCCACCGTATAGTACAACAGTACGCAGATCAGTATATTTAGCGAAGGTTTTCACATTTTCTTCGATCTGCATAGCGAGCTCTCGGGTAGGGGCGATGATTAATGCCCTTGGATCATTTCCCTGAGCATACTTTAGCTTCATCAGAATGGGCAACACAAAAGCGGCGGTTTTACCTGTTCCGGTTTGCGCAATCCCCATAATATCCTGTCCGGATAAGATCGGCATGATCGCTTTTTCCTGTATTGGAGTCGGCAGGGTATAGCCTGCATCCGCAACAGCATTCAGGATCTGCCTGTTCAGCTTAAAATCTTCAAAGGATAGTGACATCGTGCAAAGGTAGGGATAGTTTGTTAGTTGTTAGTTGTTGGTTGTTAGAAATGAAGATTTTCATAATTTATTCATTCTTAATAAAGAATCACCAACTAACCAACAAAAACCAATAAACAACTAAAGAAAATTATACCGAAATTTGCATTTATTTATAAATCTAAAGCTCAAAGAATGTCCTCAATAATCATAAAATCTGCGACAATTGTAAATGAAGGCCGGACATTTATAGGGGATGTTTTCATTAAAAACGGTCTCATTGAACAGGTCGGGTCAAGCCTCAGTATGGCTGCCGATAAGGTTATCAATGCCGAGGGGCTGCACCTCCTCCCGGGATGTATTGATGATCAGGTTCATTTCAGGGAACCCGGATTAACCCATAAAGCAGATATTTTTACGGAGAGCAGGGCGGCAATAGCCGGTGGGATTACCTCCTTCATGGAAATGCCTAATACTGTGCCTAATACCCTTACACAGCAATTGCTTGAAGATAAATATCAGATTGCAAAAAAGACTTCTGCTGCCAACTATTCTTTCTTCATGGGAGCCGGGAATGATAACCTTGAACAGGTACTAAAAACAGACCCGAAAAATGTCTGTGGCATCAAGGTATTTATGGGCTCATCTACAGGTAATATGCTTGTGGATAATGAAAAGACCCTGGATGGGATCTTTAGCCGGACACCTATGCTGGTTGCTACTCATTGTGAGGATGAGGCTACCATCAGGGCAAATGCAGAGCGATTCAAACTTCAGTACGGGGATAATTTAACACCCGAAATGCATCCTCTGATCCGAAATGCTGAAGCCTGTTTTATTTCAAGCTCTTTAGCCGTAGGACTTGCAAAAAAGTATAATACCCGTTTGCATATTCTGCACATTTCTACAGCGATAGAGACCTCTCTTTTTGACAATTCTATCACTCTCGAAAAAAAGAGGATTACCTCTGAGGCCTGTATCCATCATTTATGGTTTTCGGATGCCGATTATGCTAAAAAGGGGAACTGGATCAAATGGAATCCGGCTATCAAAACTGCTGCCGACAGGGATGAGATATTTAAAGCAGTACTGGATGATCGGATTGATGTTATTGCCACAGATCATGCACCACATACCATCGAAGAAAAATCACAGCCATATTCCAAAGCACCTTCAGGCGGACCACTGGTTCAGCATGCACTGATTGCGATGCTTGAATTTTACAAACAGGGTAAAATTTCTCTGGAGAAGATCGTTGAAAAAATGGCTCATAGTCCGGCGATCTGTTTTCAGATTGAGAATCGCGGATTCATCCGTGAAGGCTATTGGGCTGATCTGGTATTGGTTGATCTCAATAAGCGATCAACAGTTAGCAGAACAAATGTGCTTTATAAATGTGGCTGGAGCCCATTTGAGGGACAAACATTTGCATCTTCAGTAGTAAGTACAATCGTGTCAGGGAATCTGGTATATGAAAATGGTAAAATTAATGAAGGGGTGTTTGGGAAGAGATTGGTGTTTAACCGATAAATTAAGGCTGACAGGGTTCAAAACCCTGTCAGCCTTCTCAAAACCCTGTCAGCCTTCTCAAAACCCTGTCAGCCTTCTCTCAAAAACATAATAAAATCACTTGCCGATTGGTCGGTATATCCCACATGCCTGAGCATACACATCACTTGCCCGCGGTGAAAAGTTGAGTGATTCATGCAGTGAAGGATGATTTCCGCATTGTTTTGGCTGAATGTCTTTCCCTTCAAATTGATATATTCTGTACTTGACAGGAAGAATTGATCTTCTTGTCCGGATATAAAATCGATAAAATCTGCTGAGTTGTTTCTGATTGTTTTGCAAATATCGGCAAAGCTTCTGGTAGCATCCAGATTATGCATATGAGGAATATTCTTTCCATTAAGGCGGGCAAGCCAGGTTTGCTCGGCATCTGCAATATGAAGGATTACTTTTTTTATAGTCTGATACTCCGCTTTTTTATTCGCAACGATCTCGGCCTCATCAACCCCAGACAGATAATTGCACATTTTCTCGTTCGCCCAATGATTGTATTGCAGGTAATTTAATAGAAGTGATTTCATAATATGGGAGATAGCTTATTTTAAAAATACGATTATTTGGGTAAAAAACTGCGCCTTACTTTCTTAAAAACTAATCAGATTGTAATAAAATCTCAAATTGAAGGGAATAGTTCTGTATTGTGGCTAAACTGCATACCTTTGCGCCTTGTTGATAAGCAATTATGGCTAAAGTTTCTATTAATATTGCAACCGGTTCTGTACAGAAGGAAGAAATAATTGTTGGGATTGACCTGGGCACAACAAATAGTCTGGTCGCGTTTATTAATCCTGAAGGCCAGCCTCAGGTAATAAATGATACAGGTAAAGGTGTTCTTGTACCTTCAGTTGTTCATTTCCAATCAGACGGGGGACTTATTGTAGGAAATGAAGCAAAAGAATTTTTAATATCAGATCCTCAAAATACCATCTTTTCTGTAAAACGACTCTTAGGTCGATCATTTAAAGATATTCAGGAGCATAGCAATTTATTCTCCTATAAAATTATTGACGACGATAGTGAAAGTCTGGTTAAGATCAAGGCCGGAGATAAATATTTTACTCCGATTGAGCTTTCGGGGATGATTTTGAAAGAACTGAAGGAAAGGGCTGAGCATGCCTTGAAAACTACAGTTAACCGTGCTGTAATTACCGTTCCGGCTTATTTTAATGATAGTCAGCGTCAGGCAACACGCGATGCGGGGAAACTTGCAGGGCTTGACGTTTTACGTATCGTTAATGAACCTACAGCTGCAAGTCTGGCTTATGGTATTGGTCTTGATCCTGAAGAAGAAAAAATCATTGCAGTTTATGATTTGGGAGGCGGAACCTTCGATGTTTCTATTTTGAAAATACAAAATGGAATTTTTGAAGTCCTTTCAACTAACGGTGATACATTTTTAGGTGGAGATGATTTCGACAGGGCAATCGTGAATTACTGGATCGAACAGAATCAGTTAGGAGATAGGGCAAAGGGTTCTTCGCTTAATCAGGCCCTGCGTTTGAAAGCTGAAGAGGCCAAAAAGGCACTGACTACACAGAATATCTTTAATGGTTTTATTGATGACATTCCGTGTGCAATAACCAAACAGAAATTTGAAGAACTAATTCTTTCGCGTGTTGAGCAAACCATCAATTGCTGTAAAAATGCATTGAAGGATGCTGATCTGCATATAAGTGATATTCAGGAAGTTGTGATGGTTGGGGGCTCAACCCGGACACCATTGGTTAAACAGATGGTTGCCGCATTCTTTGAAAAGGAAGTTCATGATCAGATCAATCCGGATGAGGTGGTTGCATTAGGTGCTGCGATTCAATCCGATATCCTGGCAGGGAACAGAAAAGATATTTTGCTGCTGGATGTTACGCCTCTTTCACTGGGGATAGAAACCATGGGTGGACTTATGGATGTGATCATCCCCAGGAACGCCAAAGTACCCGCTAAGGCAGGACGGCAATATACTACCTCCATTGACGGCCAGATCAATATGAAAATCTCTGTTTTTCAGGGTGAGCGAGATCTGGTGTCTGAGAACAGGAAGCTGGCCGAATTTGATTTGAAAGGAATTCCGGCTATGCCGGCAGGCTTTCCAAAGGTTGATATTAATTTCCGATTGAATGCCGATGGAATTCTGACTGTTGAGGCTGTTGAATTACGCTCGGGAGTAAAACAGGAAGTTGAAGTGAAACCAAGCTATGGTCTTACTGATGAGCAGGTAGAAAAAATGCTGATCGATAGTATTGAAAATGCTAAAGATGATGTAAGCAGGAGAATGCTGATTGAAGCCCGTACAGAGGGAGAACAAATGGTCTATACTGTAGAGCGCTTTTTGGAGAAGAACAGTGAGCAGGTTTCAGAACAGGAGGCAACTGATACTCAAAAATTAATTGGGAATCTTAAGTCGGCTTTAGGCTCCGGCGAGAAAGATCTGATCCATAAAAGTATTGATGAGCTAAATGAATTTACCCGGCCATTTGCTGAGAGACTGATGAACACTGCAATTTCTTCTGCAATGAAGGGGAAGGCAATAGAGTAGGATTTTTGTTTGTTATCAGTTGCCTGTTATCAGTTGCCTGTTGTCAGTTATCAGTTGTATGGTGATATACTTCTAGTTTGAAATTTTAATTATTGTCCTGAATCTTGGCTCCTGGTTCCTGGTTCATTGCTCTGTCAACTCTATTGAATAATTGAACCATTTCGGAGGTTTTTCTATGAGAATCATAGTATTGTTATCCATTTTACTCCTTTCACTGAAAGGTTCTGCCCAGAATACAGCAGCAGATAATTTACTGATACTCGAACTTCTGCAGAATCAACGGTATGATGAAGCAGCAGAAACCCTTAAGAAGATCTATCCTGAACCTATTACTGATACAAAAATTCTATCCCGGATCGGCTACAGTTTAAGGATGGCAGGTAAATTATCTGAAGCGGAAACTTATTATCTGCGTATTCTGGCACAGGATCCTGCAGAAATTTCTTCCCTTTTCAGCATGGCAGGTATCAGTCAGCGTAAAGGTAATTTTGTAAAAGCAAAGGAGTATTACAAGCAGATTTTAGCAAGTGATAGTACTAACTTCTCGGTTTATAAGCAGTTAAGCGATATGATCGAATCTTCTGAAGGACTCCTCTTTGCAACAGTCTATCTTCAGAAAGCTAACAGCCTTAATTCTTCCGATGGTGACATTGCATACAGTTATTCCAAAGTTCTGAAGGATCTGAAACAGTTTGAATCAGCAGCAAAAGTACTTGATGAAGCAATCAAAGCAGATTCTACCAACCTGATTCTGTTACGGGGAAAAGCTGAACTGGCCTACGCAATGAAAGACTGGAATGGAGTAATCGACATCTGCAGTGTCATTATCAGGGATGGTGACCGCAATGCAAACATTCTCAAAATGCTTGGCGAAGCTTTTTATTCGGTCGGGAAGTACCAACAGGCAATCGATATTCTTGAAGGGATGGAAGCCAATGATATGAAGACTGAGTCGACCTTGTATTTCATTGCAATGAGTTATAAAGCATTGAAGAACTACAATAAATCAGTTGATTATCTCAATAAAACACTCAAGGAATCAATTTCTCCTAACACAGCGGGTTATTATGGACAAATTGGAGATGTATTAGAAAAAAGTCAATTAACCAGAAAGTCGCTCGAAGCCTATCAGAAAAGCCTCTTTTTTGATAATAAACCCCTGACTCTTTATACAATTGCAACGATTTACGATCAGAAACTGAAGCAGCCTAAAACTGCCTTAAGCTATTATAAAAGGTATATCAACTCAAAGCCTCCTGCTGAGCAGAAGGCTTATATTGAATATTCAAACTACCGGATATCACAATTGAGCAAATAAATCGGTTTCAGGGTATAAAACGTCAATTTTCTACCC
>CAZGCG010000017.1:0-9850 GCA_964524205.1 uncultured Sphingobacterium sp.
ACAAAGAAATATCAGGCAGTTTGTATTCGCCTCATCAAGCAGTGTTTATGGCATCAATGAAAATATTCCCTGGAATGAAGAGGAAAAACTGAAACCGATCAGTCCCTATGCTTCTACCAAACTTTCCTGCGAAATGCTAGGGCATGTTTACAGCCATTTATACGGGATTCGTTTTCTGGCACTTCGATTTTTTACAGTTTATGGCCCGGCACAGCGACCTGATCTGGCTATTCATAAATTTTTTAATTCTATTTCCAAAGGGCAGCCAATTCCTGTTTTTGGTGATGGTTCCACCAGCCGTGACTATACTTTTGTAGAGGACACGATACAAGGCATTGAGGCGGCAATAACATATGAACAGTCCGATTTTGAGATCATTAATCTTGGAAATCATCAGACCGTAACATTGTCTGAACTGATTGCTGCAATCGAAAAGATCTGCGGTAAAAAGGCTATTATTGATCGCCAACCAGAACAGCCGGGTGACGTCCCTCAAACTTATGCAGATATCAGCAAGGCGCAGAGATTATTGAATTACCACCCAAAGACTTCACTGGAAGCAGGCCTGTTCAAATTCTATGAGTGGTATACTAATCAAAACTCAATTCGTCAATAAACTTAAACGAAAATTATTTTCTTGCAAGTTTAGGGTAAGGCGTATTATATCCTTTAACAGAATACCATAAAATAAGGTTTAAGGTATCCTCATTCGCCTGGTCAAGTTCATCCAGTGACATTTCCATTGATTTTTGGGCCCAAAATTTCTTTTTGCCGGATAAAGCTGAAAGTTTTGGATTCATTTCATCGAGTGGAATCTGATTAGGCAATGCTTTGTATGGCCTGAAGTCGGGTTTACTTGTGAAACAATCGGTCATTGGATTTGCGATCATATCGAACTGGCTCATAGGCGGTAGTCCTAGAATCAATTCAATGGTCCGTAAAATACTGTTTTGATTGTAATGGGAGTTCACTACTGCGCCCCTTTTGGTATACGGACTGATACAAAGGGCAACAGTACGGCGGCCGTCAATATGATCGAGTCCGGCCTGAGGATCATCCTCAATAACGAAAATAGCCGTTTCCTTCCAGAATTTACTATTACTGACCGCTTCCACAATTTGCCCCAATGCCAAATCATTATCAGCCACCTGAGCTCTTGGTGTTGGATAGCCTTCCCTGGTGCCTGTTGTATGATCGTTAGGTAAAAGCATAATCATGAAATTGGGCAGGGAGTTTGTTTTCTCATATTCCCTGAATTCTTTTAGAAATTCACCGGCACGGTAAACATCCGGTATTGAGCTTGGAAAGCCAACGAAGGTAGGGCATAGGTAAGGCTCCAGAGTATGTAATTTACTGGTGGCTTTGATCCTTACATTCCTGGTTCCGTTTTTATAATCATTATATAACTGGGTCCAGGTGGCATTGGCGGGCTCAACTTTTGCTGTAACGAATTCGCCATAATTCCGGAATGTAAGTCCGGCTTCCAAAACTTTATCCCATATAAAACCTGAGGATGCGAACGCTAATGCATCATCACCCTCATAAGGATAGCTACGGACGAATCCTCCAAAGCTTTTTTCAATATAATCTGTCACGTAACCCTCATTAGCCCACTGATGGCCGTCGGCACTCAATACGCCATTGCAATAAGTATTATCCAGAAGAACAAAATTCTCAGCCAGGGCATGATGATTTGGTGTCACTTTTCTGCCGAACTGAGTCAAAGAACTGTCTCCTCTACCTTGCGGAAGATCTCCAAAAACCTGGTCGTAGGTGCGGTTTTCTTTGATGATATACAATACATGCTTGAATACAGATTTTTCACCCGGACGTGTAGGTACCGGAACAATCCGCTCATTAACTCGTTCCAGCCGCAATGACTGAGTGATTTTTGGTAGGCGCATGGTTGTAGCAGCCCTAATTGTATATTCCCTCAAATTTTCAGAATCGGGTACTTTGATAAAGGAAACTGAACCCGAATGATCATGCGAGTTGATGCCTTTTTCACGTAAACCCGTCTGCGGACTGCCATTTCCCTTGATATTGGCAACAAAAAGTTTGCTTCCATCCCTTGATAATAGAACTGCACCAGGATACCATCCGCTGGGTATAAGCCCCTTAACTTTTCCGTTGATAAGGTCAATGACTGCGATATGATTATTGCCGCCATTGGCTGCGAATAGTGTTTTGCCATCCGGACTTACCGTAACCGAGTTCGGGGCGCTTCCAAAAGGCAATTCGGCCATCGGCTTGGAACTCAAATCCTTTATGACAGAATTTGTCCTGGTATCGATTACAGAAATCAAATCACTATTGGCGTTGGCTACATAGAGTTTTGTCTCGTCGGGAGAGTAGCTCATTCCGCTGGGATGCAAATGAACAGCAATTTCTTTAATGACTTTGTTAGTTTTAAGATCAACTACAGAGACAGTTCCAGAAGAGGCAATACCTGTTTTAGGATCGACTACGACATTTGAACCACCCGAAGGACCTGTTTTATCACCGGATATTGGCTGGCGACCACCCCAATTGGAAACATAAGCTAAATTTTCATGCATGAGTACAGTATAGGGTGCGATTCCTACACGGATCTGTGATTCAAGCTGTTTGGTCTTAAGATTTACGATACCGAGGGTGTTATTGCGGCTTAAAGCCACATAAGCATAGCCCTTTTGATCATCTATTGTCAAACCGCCCGGATAGGGGCCGCTTTTATCGTCTGGATTTGGTCCGGGCAGTAAAATGGCATCATCCCAGGCATAGCTGCCGTTGATTAATTTTGCTGAACGTAAATATCCCCGGCTATCTGTAGTCCAGACTTTTTGATCGTCAGCACTCCAGGTAATGCCAGTAAAGCTATGTCCGCCAGCCGGTAATTTTAAGGTTTGCATTACAGTCTGCTTTTCTGCACTCATAAACACAATCGACGTATTATTTTTAACGGCTAAAACACTTCCTGAATTATTTAGTGCCAGGTCTACCGGACGGCCGGGAAAGCTGATCGTCTCACCTGCCGGATCGATTATTTGGGAAGTAGCCACAATCCGGGTATTATCCTCCTGCGCACCCACTACTGAGTTACTTTTAAACTTGTCTTTCGACTTTTCAAATAAAGTATTGAGATTCCATTCTTTATTATTTACGCCGCAGCCGGATAAGCAGATCAGGGAAAGTAAAGCAATTGCAATGGCATAATTCTGCCTCTTTGATTTGATCCTCCTTAATGATCTGACAGGATTTGACGTAAATTCAAAAATCGATGTGGTTACAGACTTCATTGCTTTTGATTTTAAATAAGATATATCCCAAATAATAACCCGCTATTCAATGTGATGTAAGATCTGAATTAGATAAGAGCCTAACAATCAATTAAAATTAAACAATCAATGTTAAGAATGTTTTAATTTATTGTGATCAAGCCTGATAATTTTTTGAATGGGATTTATGGCTATCGTGGATTATATATTTACCTGTTATTTAACTGATACCAAATTAACTATGAGTTAGCTACATTAAAGATTCATTACCCATTTCCCATTTCCCATTCCCTATTTCCCATTCCCTATTTCCCATTCCCTATTTTTCACTTCTCAACCTCAATATCCTGTTTCAGATCAATTTTATTCACTCCGATTTTCTGAGGATGAAAAACAAAATAAATTCCGCTGAATGACAGTAGTGCAGATATGCAATAGAAGAGCAGGCTGATGATTACCGCCAGATGCTGGTCCATCTGGAAATATTGAGCTCCGTAAACAAATACTAATTCTCTTGCACCGAGTCCGCCAACAGTAAAAGGAAAAATGGCTACCAATGAGGAAATCAGGAACATAAAGAGGTAGGGGGAGAATTTTCCTTCAAAATTCAGGGCGTACAAAAGCAGAATCACTGAAATTACCTGCATAGATTGTACCATCAGGGCTTTGATATGTGAAAGCACAAACTGCTTGCTGTAGTCACTGAAAAATTTTCTCATGACTGCATAATAGGCTACCGTGCCTGCCGCCACTACCAGCACCGGAACCCAATTTGGGATGCCAAGATGCGGGATAAAGATAACCAGTGCCGAAATGATCAGCCCAAGTGCCCAGAGGCCACTCAGACGATCGAAAAATATCGCCTGAAACAATCTGCGGCCTTTGATTTCGAATTTCTTGCGCAGTAAAAATATTTTGTAACCATCTCCGCCAATCCCGCCTGGCAGAAAAAGATTGTAGAACATCCCGAGCAAATAGATCTTGAAATTATAGGTTTCCGAAATCTTCAACCCAATACCCTTAAAAAATGTATTCAGACGTGAAGAAGAGATCAGTTGAGAGATCACAAATGCGATGAATGCTAAAAACAGAAAAATAGGGTTGGACTTATCAAAAGCATCTTTCAGGTCGTTGAATTCGACTTCTCTTGACACCAGATACAAAGAAAGACCCGTTATTGAGATCTTTAACAGGGTCTTAGTGATGTTCCAGATCTTCTTTTTTTCCATTAAAAATTCGTCTAACCTGGTATGTTTTTCTGTTTGTACCTTCAAAGTAGGTACGCACATTAATTTCTGCTAAAATTCCGAAGGTAATCAGTTGTATCCCTCCAAGTAAAAAAATAAGGCCTAATATCAAAATTGGTTTACCCCAGATATCTTGTCCCATCAGTTTCAGGATAAGGAGGTAAGTGTTGATGAGGATTCCAAGTCCCAAAGAAATGAATCCCATACTGCCAAAGAGGTGCATGGGCTTTTGTATGTATTTCCGGAAGAAAACCATCGTAATCAGATCGGCCATCACTTTAAATGTGCGGTTAAGCCCATATTTTGATGTTCCATGAATCCGTGCATGATGCTTCACATCAACCTGTGTGATGCTTGCACCCTGTAATTTGGCGAGCACAGGAATAAAACGGTGCAATTCACCATAAATACCAAGATCTTCGGCGATTTCACGCTTAAAAACCTTTAATGTACAGCCATAATCCTTGATATAAACCCCGGTCATTCTACGGATAATCGCATTGGCGATCTTTGAGGGGATCTTACGGAGGAAAACTCCATCCTGGCGGTTCGCCCGGTTTCCGGCAACTACATCCCAGTCTTCATCCTTCATTTTTTGAAGCATGAAAGGGATATCGGAAGGATCATTCTGAAGATCGCCATCAATCAATGCGATGTATGTGCCTTCCGCATGATCAATCCCGGCAGTCATAGCAGTACTCTGTCCGTAGTTCTTTCTTAATTCGACCAGTTTGATTCTTTCATCTGCATGCTCACGGATCTGCTTTTGAGTTCCGTCATTTGAACCATCATCAACAAAAATTACTTCGTAATCTATACCTGTTAAGGCATCTTGTAAAGCGCCGATCAGCGGTACGATATTATCCCGTTCGTTTAAAACGGTGATTACAACAGATAGTTCTCTCATTTTACCTGGTAGAGTTTGAGGTTCCGGTATGTTTTTACCAATGTTGCTTTGGGATTAACCAAATCTTTGTCAAAGGTAAAATAATAACCTGGCTTACTAAGCGCTTCGGTAAATTTCACCTGCTGCATCCGGCTGCGCTGAATATAGAATATGAGGCGGTCGTGATGCGGAATATCCAGCTCAGAGGGATGATATTGGTAAAGATAAAATTCTTGATTCTTCGAAATATTGCCCATTTCTATTGCTGCATCGCGGTATTTACGATCTTCTAGGTGTTCAAACCTGTGCGGAATTACGAACCAGCTGAAAGCAAATCTAACTATAATCAGGAGGCTGATGAAAGCAAATATTTTTCCGGTTTTCAGCCGATAGATTGTGTAGGAGATCAATGCACCCGCAATGCTAAGCGCAATGACCTTGGTAAGAAGATAGGGTACATAATTCTGTAAATCAAACAATAATGCCCCCGGAATACATAAACTAACCACCACTGCAAGGATCAGCATTAATTTATTGAAGAAACCATTAATGCCTGGTAATTTTTCACGGTATGTGAAATAGGCATGACTCCAGATGATGAATAAAAGTGGGTATAACATCAATAAATATCTCGGTCTGGTTTGAGGCGATAGCCAGTAAACCCAAATGTTTGCCAGGAAAACGAGTGAGATGAATGTTAAAAATGGATTGTTTTTAATCCCAGTCAGGAAGTTTTTATGGAAACAAAATAGCAGCAGTAAACTGGCAGGGAACACATGTCCGGCATGTTCAAAAGGGAAGGTGATGAAATGTGTTAAGCTTTGTCCGATGCCGAATTCAGAAGCCGTTCTGCGGCTGCTTTGATCCCAGATGGTGCTGAAATAGCCCTCTAAATTGGGATTGTACTGATAATAGTTCCAGAAATAAGCAGCAATAATTAATACACAAATTAGTCCGCTGAGTATATGCTGCCAGCTGAAAAGTTTTTTAAAGTTTTTGGTATAAGCGAGGACTGCGATTAGTGTAAAACCCTGAAAAACAATTGATGGGAGTCCTTTACAAAGGAATGTGATCGCAGTAATAAGATAAGAAATGAAGAAAAGCAAAAACCAATTCTTCTTTTGAAGGAAATAAAAGATCAGCATAAAAGAGCTGAAGGTTAGCCAGGAATAGAAAATGTCAATATGTCCAAGCATGGAATCATAGATCAGCATTCTCCCGTTAACCAGAAATAGAATCCCACTGATTGCTGCTATTCTTTTGTCTTCTAGAAAGAAGGATACTGATAAATAGATTGTGATTGCGAACAAAAACATCGGGATGATCGCAGGCAGGCGTGTGGTAAATTCTGAATAATTTCCACTGAGCTGATAAATTCCGGCAAGTATCCAGTTGTAAAAAGGTGGTTTATTGTAATAATACTCTGCCCCAATGGTGGGCACAGCATAGTTTTTGCTGAGAATCATTTCAAGGGCTACGTTTGCCCGTGTAGGTTCATCAGCAAATAAGGCTAAAAGTCCCAGATTGATAAAAAATGCAGGTATGGAAAAGATGATCAGGAAGAAGAATGCCTTTCCCGGATGTTTAATCAGGAAATTTTCCAGTTTTTGCATCATATCCGGCAAAGATATAAAAGCAAAAGGGAGATTTGATTGCTCAAATCTCCGTTTTGATATTGTCAGGACTTAGATACTTGCCTGAACTGTATTTGCTGTTGAAATAAAGTTCGAGACAGCGATATTCTGATCTAAGAAATTTGAATTGTATTTTTCTTCAGGCCCGTTGATAAACAAACAGGTTTGTCCTTTGATAACATTGATAATTGTTTTAGTCAGATCTGTTGGTAAAGCCGGACAACCGTGACTTCTTCCCAAACGCCCGTGAGTTTTTACAAACGATTCGCTGACGTAATCAGCACCATGTACCACAACCGCACGATCCATTGCATTGGTGTTGAATCCTTTATCCATGCCTTCCAGACGCATAGAAAGTCCGTGTTTTCCCTGATAAGTATCGCTTGTTACGTAAAACCCAAGACTGCTTTGATGCGAATTAGGCTGATTAGAGAAACTGGTTGCCATATCAAGTCCGCTGCCTTGTCCATGAGCCACAAGGGTGTTGAATAAAAGCTTATTATTTGCAAGATCTACTATCCATAACCTTTTCTGGCTGCTTTTTTTACTGAAATCGATTATAGTAATGACAGCTTTTTGTGCAGATAGTAATTGAGTTTTCTTAAGGTTATAATAACCAATTAAGGCTTTTTTAAATACATCCTGATCTAGTCCACTCTCGGCTAATCCGGCTTGTTCGTAGACAGAATTTACATGCTGACCGAATAGTTCGGCACTTGAGTTTGTGTTAGTTGCAGTAGTTTTAGACTTTTCACCACCTTCATCGTTCGCCAAATCAAAAAATTTCAAATGTGACTTAGTGGCTGAAACCCAGCTGATTGCTGGTATTGTGGTGATTAATAGCAGAGCGAAAATTGCCCGGAAAGAATGTTTCTTCATAAATTTCTCTGGTTAAACCCTTTTTAAACGTATTTCTTGATGATTAATTGTTTAAAACTTTATTGAGTAAATTAATGCTATAGGCTTTTTCTTTTTGTGTTACAAAGATACGCTTTTTCAATTTTTATATTGTCACGGCAAAGTAGAAAGCTTATTGCTGAAAATGAGGGGTTTAGAGTGGGCCGTACTGAAAAAACAAAAATAAAATCATAGTTCAGACAATTTCATTGCCCTGAAAAAATCTTAAGAATCCTTTAATCCTATTAATCCTAATCCAGACAATTAGTAGCCTCCCCCCAGCCCCCTCCAAAGGAGAGGGAGACACGTTGCCTAAATATTCGTTTATAGAAAATGATTTTTCTTGGTTTATAAGCCTCGATGTAGAGAATTGATCATCACAATCACCTTAATCATACTAATCACATTTCACACAACTTAGCCTTTCAGAAAATTCAAACAATCTTTTAATCCTAAAATCCTAATCCTGACAAGTGTATAATCCTGAAAAGTCAAGCAATCCTTTAATCCTATAATCCTAATCCAGACAATTAGTAGCCTCCCCCCAGCCCCCTCCGATGGAGAGGGAGTCATGGTGCCTAAATATTCGATTAAATTGAAAAATGTTTTTTAGATGATTTGAATTATTCTGATTAATTCCTGAAAATCCTATTAATCCTACCAATCCTAATCCCGACAATTATCCTATTTCAGCAAATTCTTCCAACTCACCATATCAGAGATAATCTTCTCCAGTTGATCAGCATTCACACGTTCCTGCTCCATACTGTCGCGGTGGCGGATAGTTACTGTATTGTCTTCAAGGGTTTGGTGATCCACTGTAATACAAATAGGAGTTCCTATCGCATCCTGCCTGCGGTATCTTTTTCCGATAGAATCCTTTTCATCATACTGTAAATTGAAATCCAGCTTGAGCAGATCCATGATTTCACGCGCTTTTTCAGGTAATCCATCCTTTTTAGTTAAAGGGAAAATGGCCGCTTTGACTGGCGCAAGACAGGGGTGTAAGTGTAAAACAGTACGTGAATCCTGCTTTTCATCATTACTCAGGTCCTGTTCTTCATAGGCATTGCAGAGTGTTAATAAGAATAGGCGGTCTAAACCAATAGAGGTTTCAATCACATAAGGCACATAATTCTTGTTCTCGGCAGTATCAAAGTATTGTAATTTCTTGCCAGAGTATTTCTCATGCTGGCTCAGATCGAAATCAGTACGGCTGTGAATGCCTTCTACCTCTTTAAATCCAAACGGGAATTCAAATTCGATATCTACGGCAGCATTGGCGTAGTGTGCCAGTTTTGTGTGATCATGATAACGATATTTTTCAGCCGGAGTGCCTAATGCAAGATGCCATTTTAAACGGGCGTCTTTCCAGTGATTATACCATTCCATTTCTGTTCCCGGTTTCACGAAGAACTGCATTTCCATCTGCTCAAACTCACGCATACGCATAATGAACTGTCTCGCAATAACCTCATTACGAAAGGCTTTACCAATTTGTGCGATTCCAAAAGGAATTCGCATTCTGCCTGATTTCTGAACATTCAGGAAGTTGACAAAAATTCCCTGGGCAGTTTCAGGACGCAGATATACTTCGTCAGATCCTTCGGCCATGGCACCCATCTGGGTAGAGAACATAAGGTTGAATTGTCTCACCTCGGTCCAGTTGCGGGTTCCTGAAACCGGGCAGACAATTTCGTGTTCCTCAATAAGTTCCTTTAATCGTGGCAGGTCATCCGCAGATAAGGCTGCTTCCATATCAGACTGTAACTTATCTGCTTTTTCAACTTTGCCATCCTTGATATATCTTACGATCTTATCTTCAAGCAGATTGTCGGCGCGATAACGTTTTTTAGAATCTTTATTATCGATCATCGGATCGGCAAAGCCATCCACATGCCCGCTTGCTTTCCATACTTTGGGATGCAT
>CAZGCG010000017.1:9950-21529 GCA_964524205.1 uncultured Sphingobacterium sp.
ACTAACTTTGAACCATGAGTATTGTGGTAGAAAACCTCAGTAAAACTTACGGATCACAGAAAGCAATCGACGGAATCTCGTTTCGGGTTTCGCCTGGAAATGTGCTTGGATTTTTAGGGCCAAATGGTGCCGGAAAATCTACAACCATGAAAATTCTGACCTGCTTCATACCTCAAAGTTCAGGAACAGCCTCTGTTTGCGGGATGGATGTGAATACTCATTCAATGGAAGTACGCAGGAAAATTGGCTATCTGCCTGAACATAATCCCCTCTACCTTGAGATGTATGTTCGTGAGGCACTAACTTTTATAGGGTCTGTTTATAAGCTTGAAAACTCAAAAAAAAGAATTGAGGAGGTCATTGAACTTTGCGGATTAGGTGAAGAGCAAAATAAGAAGATCGGTACCTTATCCAAGGGTTACAGGCAACGTTTAGGGCTTGCTCAGGCTATTTTTTCAGACCCTGCAGTATTGATTCTTGATGAACCAACTTCCGGACTCGATCCGAATCAGGTGATCGGTATCCGGAATCTGATTACTGAATTGGGGAAAACTAAAACGGTGATACTTTCAACGCACATTATGCAGGAAGTAGAGGCAGTATGTGAGCAGGTGATCATTATTAATAAGGGTAAGATCGTTGCAGATGATAAATTAAGCAGTTTAAAAGAAGTTCACCAGAATAAAAGTCTTGAAGATATATTTATCGGACTAACGGGTTCAGCTGTTCATTGAACTTCGTTTATTTATAAAGTTTAATAAAGAAAAATCAGATCAGGTGTTAAGTATCCTAAATAAAGAAATAAGCGGTTTTTTCAGTTCCCTTGCGGCCTATATTTCAATGGCTGTATTTCTGTTGGTTACCGGACTTTTCCTATGGGTTTTCCCCGAATCAAGTATTCTCGATTATGGCTATGCCGGCCTTGATAGTTTTTTCAATATCGCACCCTACCTGTTTATGTTCCTTATTCCTGCAGTTACGATGCGTTCTCTCGCAGAAGAGCAGAAGGATGGCACATTCGAATTACTTGCAACCCGCCCTCTGAGCGACTGGCATATAGTTCTTGGAAAGTTTCTGGCATCTTTGCTGATTGTTGTTCTGACTCTTGTGCCAACACTCATTTATTATATCAGTGTTTATCAATTGGGTATAAGCAAGGGTAATATTGATACAGGCGCCGTGATTGGCTCTTACCTCGGCTTGATTTTATTGGGAGGGGCTTTCACATCCATTGGTCTGTTTACCTCATCTTTTGGAAAAAATCAGATCATTGCCTTTACCCTTTCGGTTTTTCTATGTTTTATTAGTTTTAGTGCTTTTGATTCAATCAGTAAGCTGATTGCATTTCAGGCTTTTGAAAGCAGCTTAACCAGCCTGGGCATTAACCAACATTATCAGTCGATTAGCAGGGGAGTGCTGGATAGCCGTGATTTTATTTATTTCTTAAGTTTTGCCGGCTTGTTTCTTTTATTAACCAAAACAGTATTAGGAGCAAGGAAATGGTAAACCGTCGTAAACGTGATTTGAACATTTTGATCATTGCATTGGCAGGTATTGTGATATTGAATGTTCTTTCATCATTTTTCTTTACCCGTATTGATTTTACTGCTGAAAAGCGATATACACTTTCAGAAATCACCAAAACTATTCTGGCAGATCTGGATGATGAGGTTCAGGTAACGGTTTATCTGGAAGGGGAATTCCCGGCAGGATTTAAGCGATTGAGAAATTCCACCGCCGATCTTCTGCGGGATTTTAAAACCTACTCAAATGCTCATCTGAAATTTGATTTTGTAAACCCGCTTTCAGGAGATCAGAAGTCGCAGGAAGAAGCATATCAGTTATTGATTGAAAAAGGCATTGAACCAACAAATTTGAGTGTCAAGACTGAGGATGGGATGTCGCAGAAAATTATTTTCCCGGCAGCTTTGATTACTTATAAGGGAAGGCAGATTCCGGTAAAGCTCTTGCAATCCAGGTCGGGGATCAGTCCGGAAGAAGTTCTGAATAATTCGATACAAAACCTGGAATATGCCTTTGCCAGTGCAATCAAAAAGATAAGTAAAAATGAATCCGGTCGGATTGGCTTTACCGAAGGACATGGTGAATTAAGTGATCAGCAGCTGAGTGACGCGATGAAATCACTGGGAGATTCTTATGAAGTTGGCCGTGTTGACCTGAATAATATACCCTTCGCCGGACTTGATCAGCTTAAATTATTGATCATTGCAAAACCGGAAAAGCCATTTACTGAGGCTGAGAAATATAAAATTGATTATTTCCTGATGAAGGGCGGAAGGATAATCTGGTCAATTGATCAGGTCAGTGCTGACCTTGATAGCCTTCGGGGCGCTACTGAACAGCTTGCTTTTGCTAAAAAGCTGAACCTTGATGACATGCTCTTTAAGTATGGGGTTCGTTTGAACTACACCCTTCTGGCCGATATGAATTCTGCGCATATTCCCGTAAATGTTGGAGAAGTGGGCGGGCAATCCCAGATCCAGTTATTACCCTGGTTGTTTTATCCTGTATTTGTTCCGGTTTCAACTCATCCTCTTGTCAAAAATCTGGATGGGATACGTTCAGAGTTTCCGGGAACTATTGATCTTATTTCTGTAAAAGGGATTAAGTCGGAAGTAATTCTTTCTTCTTCGCCATTTAACCGTCAGATGGAAGTGCCTGTGCTGCTTTCTCTCCAAATGGTGGAGCAAGAGCCTGATCCTAAGCAGTTTCAATCAGATCCCAAACCCTTTGGAGTGCTTCTGGAGGGAATATTTCCATCAAATTTCAAGAACCGACCTATTCCGGTGGGTATATCAGAGCCATTGGCCATTCCGGCATTGGCTAAGCCCGGGAAAATGATTGTCCTTGCCGATGGTGATATCTTTAAAAACCAGATCAACAGTACGGATGGCTCTTCATATCCGCTGGGATTCGATCGTTTTACGAGAGAGCAGTATGCAAATAAAAATTTTCTGCTGAATGCTGCAGATTATTTATATGATGACTCTGGTATCATCAGTTTGCGGAACAAGGAAATTAAACTGAGATTGCTTGACCGTGCAAAAATCCGTCAGGAAAAAATATTCTGGCAGTCCCTGAACATCGGTTTACCAATTATATTGTTGATAGCTTGCGGTATTTTTCAACATTACTATCGCATCCGCAAGTATACACGTTAATTTGTATATTTTTGATCCTGAGTTCCATAGGTTAATACTGATATTTAGCTCTTAACAGCTAATTAGGAACTACCAAAAAGCTTTACTATTATTGTTTTTCAGATATTTGAATATGAGATTTATAGTTTCAACATCGACCTTATTAAAACAGCTTCTTGCTGTCAATGGTGCATCCAGTAGCAGCACAGTATTGCCAATCCTGGAAAACTTTCTTTTTGAGATAAAGAATGGTATTCTGACTGTTTCTGCGACTGATCTGCAGACCAGTATGACTACTTCCTTATCGGTTGAATCAAAGGAAGATGGTAAGGTGGCTATCCCTTCCAAGATATTGCTTGAAACTTTAAAAACACTTCCGGATCAGCCCATTTCATTTTCTGTAGATGATAAAACATTTGCAATTGAAATCAGTGCCGGAGATGGTAAATACAAACTTAGCGGAGAGAATGGAGAAGATTTTCCGAAAATTCCCGTTGTTGAAAATCCTTCTTCTGTAGCTATGCCTGCATCTGTTTTGGCTGAGGCTATAAATAAAACCCTGTTTGCAGTTAGCGGAGACGAATTACGGCCGGCAATGACTGGTGTATATTGTCAGTTAAGTCCGCAGCACATAACTTTTGTTGCAACCGATGCTCATAAACTGGTGAGATACCGTCGCCTGGATACAAAATCTGAATCTCCTGCTACTTTTATCCTGCCAAAGAAAGCTTTGACACTTTTAAAAGCTTCGCTTCCTTCTGATGATGTGAGTGTTGCAGTTGAATACAATAATACCAGTGCATTTTTCAGATTCGGCAATATAAACCTCATTTGCAGGCTGATTGACGAGCGTTATCCTGATTATGAAGCAGTTATCCCTACTAATAACCCGAATAAACTCATTATTGACAGGTCCCTTTTCCTGAACTGTCTGCGTCGTGTGGTGATTTTTGCAAACAAAACAACTCATCAGGTACGTTTAAAAATTTCAGGCAGCGAGTTGAATATTTCATCTGAAGACATCGATTTTGCGAATGAAGCACATGAACGTCTTTCCTGTCAATATGAAGGAGAGGATATGGAAATTGGTTTCAATGCTAAATTCCTGATTGAAATGCTGAATAATCTTGGAGGTGAAGAAGTCCTTCTTGAAATGAGCAGCCCGAATCGCGCCGGATTATTGATGCCACAAACCCATGATGAGCAGGAAGAAGTCCTGATGCTTGTAATGCCTGTGATGCTGAACAATTATGCATAGATTTTTGTACATCCTGATTTAAAACTCTATTGATTTTCATTGAAAATAGGAACATGGCCTGGTTATTGAAACCAGGCTATGTTGTTATATACCTATTTTAAATTAAAAACATTGAGTTATGAAAACATCAAATCGATTTAAAAACTATCAAATGCCCGGTATATTAGCGGGGCTGATTTTGATGACTGTGCTAATGTCTGCCTGCAGTAAAGATGATAATGAGTTCATCATTGAGGGTGAAGCAAGGGTAATGGTTGTAAATGCAGCATCTGGCTCAGAGGCACAGGATTTCTATATTGAGAACTCCAAAATTAACCCGGAGCCATTAGCCTATTCGCAAAGCACTGCCTATATTACCACAGATGCAGGAGATAGCCGCAAAGCTGAATTTAAGAACAGTGCTAACGCTACAATCAATTTTACCGGCTATGTAAACCTTGCTCCAAATGAGAACTACACCTTCTTTTATACTGCAAAAGCAGATGGATCAGGAAACAGTAGTGCAGTATTTCAGGACGACAAGACGACCCCTTCTGCTAACAAAGCGAAGATTAGGTTTGTCAATCTCGCTGAAGGGCTGTCGAATGCCAACTTGCTTGTTATTGGTGGACTTACTTTTGCATCGAATGTTGCATTTGGAAGTGCTTCTAATTTCGCTGAAGTAGATCCGGGAACATTTAATATGCAAACTGCTCTTAGTTCCAGTACCTCTACTTTCGTTAATCTGGGTAGTTTTACCCTGGCTGCCGGAAAAATTTACACAATTTATACCAGTGGCTCATTAACAGGGAGTGCGCAAACAGCAATTTCTGCAAAAATTATCACGCATAATTAATCATACTTATGCAATTAAAATAGAAAACTCAGGGCCTTTGTCCTGAGTTTTCTATTTTTGTAAAAAAATACAGATAGACATTGGAAATAATACAACAGCTTATTGATTTTATACTCCATATTGATAAGCATTTAATTGAAATCGTTCAGGATTATCAAACCTGGACATACCTGATACTATTCCTTATCATTTTTGCCGAAACCGGTTTTGTTGTTACTCCATTTTTACCGGGTGATTCCTTGTTGTTTGCTGCAGGGGCAATCATCGCTAAGCCTGAGAGTGGCCTTAATATATTTCTGATGTGTTTCCTGCTAATTATTGCTGCAATCCTTGGGGATCTGGTTAACTACCATATTGGAAATTATATTGGTCCGAAAGCTTTTAGCGGAAAAATCAAATTTCTTAAAAAGGAATATCTGGAGCAGACTCAGGCATTCTATGAGAAGCATGGTGGGAAGACCATTATTTATGCCCGATTTATACCTATAATACGGACTTTTGCTCCTTTTGTGGCAGGAATTGGTACAATGAGTTATCTCAAATTTGCAACCTACAATATTAGTGGTGGTGTGTTGTGGGTCACATCTTTCCTTTTCATCGGTTATTTCTTTGGCGGATTACCGGTCATAAAGGACAATTTCACCTATGTCATATTCGGAATTATCATTCTGTCCGTTTTGCCTCCTGTGATTGAATTGATTCGGGAAAAGCGAAAAATCAAAGTCTGAGAGTATTTATTATTCTTTCTTCCGATTTAGAAATTCCTCATTAAGGTAAATTCTTTTATTATTCCATTTAAATCATATTAAAACTTAAACATCTTGGAAATTATCAGCACTATTCTCGATTATATATTACATATTGATAAACACCTGGTAAAGATTGTAAGTGATTACCGAACCTGGACCTACCTCATTATTTTCATGATCATTTTTGCGGAAACAGGTTTTGTTGTGACGCCTTTTCTGCCCGGAGATTCACTTCTTTTCGCAGTAGGAGCACTTATTGCAAAAGGAGATACAGGCTTGAATATTTACACTATGGGTCTGCTCTTAATTGTCGCAGCTATTACAGGAAATACCGTTAATTATACCCTAGGAAATTTTCTTGGGCCTAAAGTCTTTAAACCCGGCAACAGGATACTTAAGCTGGAGTATTATGAAAAGACAAAGGATTATTTCAACAAAAAGGGGGGTAATATGTTGATATTCAGTAGATTTATGCCTATTTTCAGAACTCTTGCCCCTTTTGTTGCCGGAGTAGGGAAAATGAAATTTGGTCCCTTCACATATTATAATGTTGTAGGCGGGGTTCTATGGATCGTCAGTTTCCTTGGAATTGGATTTATCTTCGGGAATATCCCACTTATCAAGGATAACTTTACCTATGTTATGCTTGTTATCATTGTTCTTACTATTTTACCGGCAGTTATTGCAGCCTTCAAGGCTAAGAATAGCATGGAAGGCGGGGAAATTTAATTTTCAGATCTGCCAATGATCCGGCCCAGACCGAATAGTTTTTCTGCCCGTTCTGCTGTCAGCTTTTCTTCTTCGCTTATTTTCTTCTCCTGGAAGTTTTTGAGTTGAGGTTGTCCGGCATCTACCCAGGCAGAGAACCAGAAGCTTCCGGTCATTAGTACAGATCCACGCATCCGATCTTCCACCATCCCTTTTAAAGCGGTATGATAGGCTCTGGCATATTCTTTTGAATATTGCCTCTCGACTTTATCCTTTCGCTCACTGAATGAAAACTTCAGATCAGATGCGATACTTTTATTGAGTCTGGCCTCGATCAACAGGGTCGAATCCAGAAAGCTGTGGCTGTTTCTTATAATTTTCCATGCTTCTTTTAAGGGATTTTCCAGGTATTTTGCCCCACCAGTAATAAAATCGTATTCTGTTGAGAATAACTCAGGAAGCCGGCTTTCCCAGAATCCGTGAATTCCTGTCTGACCACTTAATTGCCCGTTATAATTTTCTGTGGTATGGAGGGGAACATGAGCATCCGAAACATAGTGTCCCAGATCTGCCGAGAGTCGCAAGATTCGGATCGAATCACGTTCCCTGAAAGCTTTTACCAATGAATAATAGGTTCTTTCAATTTGCCAGGGGACAATACCGTTTTCAATGAGCCGTTCTGACGTAAATTTTAATTCTGCATCCGCCCATTTTTCAGGAATACTGTCGAATGGATCTTTACCATAGCGGTCAGCGTCAATAAAATGCCTGGGAGCTTCTGCGGTGTCAGAATAACGGCGTTTGTCGGCATCCACTGCATGCTCTTTGATATACATGATATTGTTTTTATAAAAGCGGATCATGCCAGAGGGTAATATAAACACCGCCATGCGATTGATGTTCTGATGTGCAAAAAATCCCCAGGAGGAACAGAATACCCAGACAATGACTGACAGAAGTATGAGCGGTTTTTTCTTCAATTTAAAAGGATGTTGCATTACTGCCTAATTTGAATTTTTTATCCTTTCAGATTCAGATCAATTTATTGAGCGGTTGGATTATTGATTTAACGGTGAAAGCAGGAGTTAAATGAGTGCTAAAGGCTGAATTCGGAGGTTTTTATTTGGCTGAATCAGAATTTCTTCTTTTTTTAATTTATACTTTGTATTTTGAAATAATCGGCATATATTTGCAGTCCTTAAAAGAAGGACGGAATAATAAGCTTAAGAAATGGCAAATCATAAATCATCGATAAAAAGAATCAGATCAAACGCAGCAAAGCGTTTACGTAATCGCTATCAGGCGAAAACCACCAGATCCGCAATCAAAAGATTACGTATTACTACTGACAAATCTGAAGCAACTCCGCTTCTGAGTAAAGTGATCTCAATGCTTGATCGTTTGGCTAAAAAGAACATCATCCACAAAAACAAAGCTTCTAATAATAAATCAAAGCTGACAAAATTTGTTAACGGATTAAAATAGTCTTTGAAGATATTTGAAAAAAGGGGTACCGTTTAATCAGTACCCCTTTTTTGTTTTATAGTGTTTCCATAAATTTAGTTATGGAACCGTATGATCATAAGATAAGCATCAAGGCCTGGGCAGAGGAAGACCGTCCGAGGGAGAAACTTTCAAATCAGGGCAGACGGAGTCTGAGTGATGCAGAGCTTATTGCTATTCTGATCGGATCAGGTAACGTGAATGAGAGTGCAGTAGAGCTTAGTAAACGTATTCTTTACTCCTGTGACTATGATCTGAACCAGCTCGCCCGGCTTGGCATTGCCGACCTTTCAAGATTCAAAGGGATTGGAGAAGCTAAAGCCATTACAATCATTGCTGCCCTGGAGCTCGGCCGCCGCAGAAAGGATACAGTAAGTGCACAACTGGTTCAGGTTAGTACAAGCATAGATGTTTATCAATCCATTGCATCTCAATATAAAGATCTGAATCATGAAGAGTTCTGGATCCTGCTTCTGAACCGGGCTAACAGGATCACATCCAGGCATTTGGTTAGCAAGGGCGGTCAGGCCGGAACTATCGCCGATCCCAAAATCATTTTTAATATTGCACTGGAGAATCATGCTGCTTCAGTTATACTGACTCATAATCACCCCTCAGGAAACCTGAAACCCAGTCAGGCAGATCTCGAACTGACACGTAAATTAAAGTCCGCAGGGCAGTTTTTGGATATCCCTGTACTCGATCATCTGATCATTACCGATCATGGCTTTCTTAGTTTTGCCGATGAAGGGTTACTCGATTAATCATTTCCCATTCCCCATTTCCTATTTCCTATTTCCCATTCCCCATTTCCCAAATTCCCTTTTCTCACATCTCAAATCTCAAATCTCTTACTATCTTTGACCTTTATTTTTTAGAACATGAAGATTTCTTATAAGTGGCTGCAGCAATTCATTCAAACAAGCAAAACTCCGGAAGAATTATCCCTTATTCTGACCAATATCGGGTTGGAGGTAGAGAGTCTTGAGAAGGTTCAGACTATTCCCGGCGGACTTGAAGGTTTGGTGATTGGTTATGTTAAGGAATGCTCACCGCATCCGAATGCAGATCGTCTTAAAGTATGCAGAGTAGATGTTGGCCTTGGAGAGGATCTTCAGATCGTTTGCGGGGCAAATAATGTGGCTGCAGGACAAAAGGTGGTTGTGGCAACAGTAAATACAACTGTTTACCCTACTACCGGTGAGCCCTTTAAAATAAATAAATCAAAAATCCGGGGAGAGGTTTCAGAGGGTATGATCTGTGCCGAAGATGAGATTGGTTTAGGCCATGATCATGACGGAATTATGGAATTGAATGCCGATGCGATTATTGGGTCGGCAGCAAAAGATTACTTTAATCTTCAGGATGATTTTGTTTTCGAGATTGGATTGACTCCGAACAGAGCCGATGCGGCTTCCCATTTAGGTGTTGCCCGTGATCTTGCAGCCTATCTTAAAATTCCGGTCATCATGCCTGATTTATCGGGATTTAAAGTGCAGAATCAGGATTTGAATATTCCTGTTATTGTTGAAGATAAGGATGCATGTCCGCGTTACTCATCCTTAAGCATCAGTGGAATAAGTATCAAAGAATCGCCAGAATGGCTGAAAGATAAGCTGAATGCCATTGGTGTTCGCCCTATAAATAATGTGGTTGACGTGACCAATTTTGTACTTCATGAACTCGGACAGCCCCTTCATGCTTTTGATGCGGCTGCAATTAGTGGAAACAAGGTTCTGGTTAAGAAATTAGCAGTAGGTACAGTATTCCGTACACTGGATGAGGTTGATCGGAAATTATCTGCAGATGATCTGATGATTTGTAATGCTGATGAGCCAATGTGTATCGCGGGAGTTTTTGGTGGAATATCCTCAGGGGTAAAGCAATCCACAACAAAAATATTCCTTGAAAGTGCCTGGTTCAACCCGGTTTCGGTAAGAAAAACGTCCAAACGACACGGATTAAAAACCGATGCTTCTTTCAGATTTGAGCGGGGTACAGACCCGGATATGACAGTCACGGCCCTTAAACGTGCTGCTATTCTGATTCAGGAACTGGCCGGCGGGCAAATATCTTCCGAAATTTCAGATATTTATCCATCCCCGGCAAAACCGTTCTCTGTGGAGATATCTTTTAAGAATGTTAGCCGTTTGATAGGAAAAATAATCCCAGCCGATGAGATACGTGCTACTTTGTTAGGATTAGGGATTAAAATCAGTTCAGAAGATTCTGATGGAATGAAGCTCGAAGTTCCTGCATATAAAGTTGATGTGACTCGTGAGGTTGACATCATTGAGGAGATACTTAGGATTCATGGATACGATAATGTAGAGATCCCATCCCAGATCCGGGCATCCCTGAATACGACAATAAAACCTGATAAGGAAGTTTTGCAGAATCAGATTGCCGACCTATTGTCAGCAAATGGATTTTTTGAGATACTCAGCAATTCCCTGACTAAATTGAGCTATTCTGCCGAGCCTGAAAAGGCAGTCAGAATTTTGAATCCTCTGAGCAGCGATCTGGATGTTATGCGTCAGAATCTCCTGTTTTCGGGACTCGAAGCGATAGCCTATAACCAGAACCGAAGAAATTCTGACCTCAAATTATATGAATTTGGTAAGGTTTATAATCTTGATGAGGGTGCTTATAAAGAGAACCAACGGCTTTCTATTTTTCTAAGCGGTTCAAAAAATGCTGAAAGCTGGAATTCAAAATCCGTTAATACAGGTTTTTATAATTTAAAGTCGGCAGTTGACCTGATTATTGGCAGATTAAATATAAAAGGATTAGCCACATCAGTAACTACAAATCCTGGACTTTCAACAGGAATCTCTTATCGTAAAGGTGAAAAGAACCTCGTTGAATTCGGCGTAGTATCTAAAAGATCATTGAAAAAACTGGATATAAGTTCAGAGGTATTTTATGCCGATTTTGATTGGGATTTAATTGTACGTTCAGTCAGAAACAATAAAATAAGCTATGCCGAGGTTTCGAAATTTCCTTCAGTCAGGAGAGATTTATCGATGTTGCTGAATAAGGACATTAGCTTTGATCAATTAAAGCAGATTGCTCAGAAGACTGAAAAAGGCCTTTTGAAAGAAGTTAATGTGTTTGATGTGTACGTGGGGGATAAGCTTCCTGAAGGTAAAAAGTCGTATGCTCTTAGCTTCCTGCTCCAGGATGAAGAAAAAACCTTAACCGACAAGCAAATTGACGCAATCATGCAAAAATTAATTCTTAATTTCGAGAAGCAGGCGGGAGCGGAGATGAGGAAGTAGGAATTAGGGAATAGGGAATAGGAAATAGGGAATAGGAATTTGGATATTTACTAATTATGGACATGTAGTCACTATAACAATTCG
>CAZGCG010000018.1:0-20323 GCA_964524205.1 uncultured Sphingobacterium sp.
GAATATGCCGTCTAAATATGCGCAGAGGCACTTTATTGACACTCTTGTTGGTATTTCAGTTTCTGTTTCTAAATTTTTCTATCGCTCAGATAAAAAATGAGATTAGTAATGAGCAATTGACTGTTCGCAATGCTGCTTCAGTTTATTTTAAATCTTTAAATGAACAATCCAGGATTTACAGAGGAGTTCAATATACCGGGTTCCCTTACAAATTAAGCAACGGCCATCAATATTTTGAAACTCAATTTCCTATACTAGGATCTGTTTATTATGACGGAATACTTTATAATAATATTCCAATGTGGTACGATTTGGTTAAAAACCAGGTAATTGTACAATATGTAGATGGGTTTTCTGAGATCAAACTTCATAACGAACTGATAGATTATTTTTCAATTTATGATCATCATTTTGTTCATCTTGGAAGAGATAAAATAGGGAATAATGTTTTATCAGAAGGTTTTTATGATTTGGTTTATGTTGGCAAAACGCAAGTTCTTGTGAAACGATCAAAAGGGACTTTAAAAGAGGTGAATACAGGTATTGCTTTAACTATTCTGAAACAGAAGAATGAGGTTTACTTAGTAAAAGAAGGTGTTTATTTACCTGTAAATAGTCAGGCTTCAGTTTTAAATGCACTGGGTAGCAAGCAGAGAGAAATTCAGGAATTCCTGAGAAAGAGTAATGTTAAATTCAGGAAAGATCCTGAGAATGCAATCGTGCGAATGGTTAGGTATCATGATCTTTTAACAGAAGTAAAATGAAGAAAATAAGTATTCTTTTTATCTGTTTATTGATTACTGTATGGCATGTTGCCGCCCAGGTTAAGCCTCCTCCAATTACAGTAGAATTTAAGGATGTAAAAATTCAGGATTTTGTCAAAGAAATTGAATCAAAAGCTAAATATTATTTTTACTATAATCCCACAGAGTTCGATAGTGTAAGGGTTACACTAAGTGCAAAAAATGAGTCTGTGTCTTCTATTTTGAGATTGGCTTTTAGAAATACCAATTTCAGTTATACAATTGATCCGAATAATAATGTATTTCTAAGCAAAGGCGTGGAGATTCTGGCCAGTTTGCCCTATGGATTATTTGAGAATGAAAAGGACTCTTTAAGCTGGCAGATGCAAAAGGAACCGGAACTGATTGCAGAACTTACTACTACAGTGCAAGAGAATCAGATCAGTTCACAGGAAGGCAAACAGATTCAGATAGGGAATAAGACTGCCCAGCTCAGACCCGGAAATGTTACTTTGGTCGGCTATGTACGTGATGCAAAAACCGGTGCTCCTGAAATTGGAGCTGCTGTCTTTGTTGAGAACCCCCGGATCAGCACCTATACCAATCAGTTTGGCTATTATACTCTGGTTATACCCCGGGGTCCTCATACTCTCAATATTAAAGCATTGGGGATTCAGGATACCAAACGTAATTTAATGATCTATTCAGATGGAAAGCTGGATGTTGAGATCCAGACCCAGGTACTTTCATTGAGGGAGGTTGTTATTTCTGCAGAAAAATCTGCCAATGTCAGGAATGTGCAGATGGGAGTTGAAAAGCTGAGTATAAGTTCCATTAAACAGGTTCCGGTGGCTTTTGGGGAGGCAGATATTGTCAAAGTAATGCTGACTCTTCCGGGTGTAAAATCTGTGGGTGAGGCTAGTAATGGATTTAACGTCAGGGGAGGGGCAGTTGATCAGAATCTGATTCTGTTTGATGATCTGACGATTTACAATCCTTCTCATTTTTTCGGATTCTTCTCGGCATTTAATCCGGATGTGATCAAGGATGTGGAATTGTATAAAAGCAGTATTCCATCCCGCTATGGCGGGCGTTTATCTTCTGTTCTTGATGTAAACAGCAGGGATGGAAACACTAAAAAGCTAAGTGGCACTGCGGGAATAGGACTATTAACCGGCAGGTTGAATATTGAGGGTCCGATTATTAAAGACAAGACTTCTTTTATACTTGGCGGAAGAACAACCTATTCCAACTGGTTGCTTAAAATGTTACCTGAAAATTCAGGATATAAGGATGCTAAAGCTTCTTTTTCAGATCTGAATTTGAGAATCAGCCATGCAATTAATAGCAAGAACAATTTGTATTTATCAGGATATCTTAGTGATGATAATTCAAATCTGGGTAGTGATACAACATTTGCCTATGGTAATCAAAATTTATCCTTGAAATGGAAGCATCTTTTTAGCAACAAACTAACAGGGATTTTTGTGGGAGGATTAAGCAGATATCAATACAATAATAATAGTATTGCTAATGCTACCAATGCCTATAAAATGGCCTTTGATATCCAGCAGGCGAATTTTAAATCAGATTTTAATTATTACCTCAGCTCGAAGCATACGATTGATTTCGGGATCAGCACTATTCGTTATGATCTCAATCCCGGAACATTTCAGCCGCTCGGCTCCCAATCACTTGTAAAATTAAATGAATTAGCTCCTGAACAGGCTTTTGAGAGTGCTATTTATGTCGGAGATCGTTTTGACCTGAGCTCAAATTTGTCAATGGATCTTGGCGTTCGCTACTCTTTGTATAATTACATGGGACCTAGAAGTGTTAATTTGTATGCTCCAAATCTTCCAAAATCTGAAAGTAATGTCATCGGGACTGCTTCCTATAAAAAGGGAGAAATGGCAAAAACTTATCATGGTCCGGAACTTCGACTTTCTGCCCGGTATCAGCTTAGTGAAGACTTTTCAGTTAAAGCAGGTTATAATACCTTAAGGCAATATATTCATCTTTTGACCAATACCACCGCTATTTCTCCGACTGATATCTGGAAACTGAGTGATCCGAATATCAGACCTCAGTACGGCGATCAGACCTCCCTGGGATTTTACAAGAACTTTAAAGAAAACACCATTGAAACTTCTATTGAAGGCTATTTTAAGAATTTAAAAGACTATCTGGATTATAAAAGTGGTGCTAATTTGATTTTGAACCATCATATAGAAACAGATGTAATCAATACTAAGGGTAAAGCTTATGGTGTTGAATTCCTGGTTAAGAAACTAAGTGGAAAGTTGAATGGCTGGATGGGCTATACCTATTCCCGAACCTTGTTGAAAATGGACGACCCGAATGCAGGTCAGATCATCAATGGAGGAAAGTATTATCCAGCTAATTATGATAAGCCGCATGATTTCAGTCTGGTTGCCAATTATCGTTTCTCACATCGCTTTAGTGCCTCTTTTAATACCGCTTATAGCACAGGAAGACCAATTACAGTTCCAATCGGTAAATATTTTTATGCCGGCTCACTGAGAGCTAATTACTCTGATAGAAATGCACTTCGGGCTCCAGATTATTTCCGGACTGACTTTTCATTAAATATCGATGGAAATCATAAGATACATCAGCGAACACATAATTCATGGACATTAGGAATCTATAATGTAACGGGCAGGGATAATGCATATTCAACCTATTTTACGTCTGAAAAGGGAATCATCAAAGGGTATCAGCTTTCAATTTTTGGATCTGCTATTCCATTTGTAAACTATAATATCAGGTTTTAATATGAAGACAAGAACTTTCAAATTAGCGCTATTCATTTCTGCTCTTCTGTTTTCTTTTGCCTGTAAGAAGCCATTTGAACACGATGCAATAAGTGACTCTGCAACTTTGCTGGTCGTAGAAGGTACGATCAATCAGGGTGGTCAAACAAGTATAATGTTAAGTCGTACACTTAAAATTGCAGATAAGAGCGTATTGCAAATGGAAAAGGGGGCAAAGGTTCAGGTTGAAGGCAGTAACAATTCCATCCTGGCTTTAACTGAAAGTGCTGCCGGTGTCTATACATTGCCAAATACTACATTTAATGCGACTCTTCAATATCGTCTTAGAATTAAGACAATTGCTGGCAAGGAGTATCTCTCAGACCTGATGTCGGTACGTACTACGCCTGCAATTGATAGTTTAAACTGGAGAAGAGAACGAGATGGTGTAGGACTTTACGTTGATGCCCATGATAGCAATAACAATACAAAATATTATCAATGGGATTATGTTGAGACCTGGGAGCAGCGCTCGGTTGGATATTCGGATTATGTTTATTATACAGTAAATAGTAGCATTGGTACTAGGGATTATGCTGAAATTCTTAAAATGTTCACCTGCTGGAAGAACGAAGCATCAACCAATATTCTGATCAGCTCAACAACTAAATTAAGTTCTGATGTTGTGGATGATTTTCAGCTGGCTTTAATACCCAATCGCTCAGAGAAATTGGGTGTTCGCTATAGTATTCTGGTCAAACAATATGCAATTGGAAAGGAGGCTTATGATTATCTCACATTAATGAAAAGGAATTCTGAACAGTTGGGATCACTTTTCGATAATCAACCCACAGATATCATAGGGAATATCAAGTGTATCAGCAATCCGGACGAAAGGGTAATTGGATTCCTGAATATTTCTCAAATTATAGAAAAGAGGATTTTTATTAATAATAGTCAGTTGCCTTCCTGGAATTTTATTCTGGGCTGTGAACCAATAGTGGTTAAAAATCATACGGATAGTTTAAGGAATGCTTTTTCAAGCGGGGCGAATCTGATTATCACCTCCAACATAGGTTTGGATGGTAGAATACAATCTTACGATGCAAATTCATCACTATGCCTTGATTGCCGTACAAGGGGAGGCAGTAATGTTAAACCAATATTTTGGTAACCTTAATAAATAAACTGCCTCAAACAATGCTAAAATCAGTAAAATCAGTTAAAAACAAACTCCTCAGAACATTGGGGATGCTTTTACTAATGGCATGTTTTTCTGATGCATTTTCACAGTCTTTTAATCAGGATTCAATTACTAAGTGGTTTGATCAGTATTCAGAAATGAACCTCCAGGAAAAAGTTTATGTTCATACCGACCGTGAACTTTATCTGGCTGGTGAGATACTCTGGTTTAAATTGTACAATGTCAATACCGTTTCCAATAGATCAATTGACTTCAGTAAAGTTGCATACGTTGAGATCATTGATAAAAATCTAAAACCTGTTTTGCAGGCTAAAATTGCAATTGATAATGGTAGCGGCAGTGGATCTTTATATTTGCCAGTATCACTATCCAGCGGAAATTATCAGTTCAGAGCTTACACAAGCTGGATGAAAAATTTTAGCCCTGATTTTTATTTTGAAAAGAATATCAAACTTGTAAATACTCTGACAAAACCTGAGAAGAAACAAGCCCTGAATGAAGAATTGAATTATGATATTCAGTTCTTTCCTGAGGGTGGAAATATGGTTGAATCTTTGCCTGCAAAGCTTGCTTTTCGTGCGATTGATAGTCAGGGCAAGGGGATAGATTTCCAGGGCACTCTTGTAGATGAAAATAATAACAGACTTCTGAGCTTTAAACCCCTCAGGTTTGGCATTGGCTCTTTTGTTTTTACACCTGAAAGTGATAAAAGTTATAAAGTGCTGATTGAAATTCCGGGTTCGAAAACAATTGTGAAGGATTTGCCGGCTGCTAAGACAGGTTATGTTCTGCAGCTTGAAAATGCAGGTAAGGAGCAGGTTAAGGTTAAAATTCAGGCCAATGAAGGCTCCTCAAATCAGCATCTTGTTTTATTTGTGCATACCAGGCAGAACAACAAGCTTAGTGAAAGTATCACTCTAAATGGGGGTAAGGCAGAGATTTTGATTGAAAAGAATAAGCTTTCTGAAGGAATATCACAATTTACCCTATTCAATACCTCTGGCAAAGCCCTTGCTGAACGTTTGTATTTTATCCGACCTGCCAGTCAATTAAATCTGGAAATCAAAGCCGATAAATCAGCTTATTTAACCCGTAAAAAAGTAAGCCTCGAATTGCTTTCTAAAGATGAAAAAGGCCTTGATATTGATGCTGATGCCTCTGTTTCAGTATTTGCTTCAAGTATTGGAGGTTCTGACGAAGCTGATATTTTCAATTATTTGTGGTTAAAATCAGATTTAAAAGGAAATATAGAATCACCGGGCTATTACCTTAAAAACAGGGATGCGGTAGCTGATGAAGCTCTTGATAACCTCATGCTGACTCATGGATGGCGAAGGTTTGTATGGCATGATGTGATTTCTAAGAAGACTCCAGCTTTTGGGTTCATACCGGAAATCGACGGACATATTATTCATGGGCGAATTATTGACACCAGAACTCAGGCACCTGCAAATAATATTCTTGCCTATTTATCATTGCCCGGCAAAAAGCTGCATCTCTATGGTGCAAGAAGCAACAGTTCCGGACTTGTGAGCTTTCATACCCGCGATATTTATGGCCCTTCAGAACTTGTAGCCCAAACTGATACCCGACAGGACTCAACTTATAAGATCGACATTCTGAGTCCGTTTTCAAAAGAATATTCAAGCACAAAGCAGCCGGAATTGATCCTGAATGAAGATATACGGAAGCAATTATTCACTCAAAGTCTGAGCAGTCAGGTGCAGAATGTGTATTCATCAAATAAACTAAGAACCTTTTATCCTGCTTTGGTTGATAGCAGTGCATTTTATCTGAAGCCCGATAAGACCTATCTATTGGATAATTTTGTGCGGTTCACTACAATGGAAGAAGTGCTTAGGGAATATGTTGTAGAGGTGCCGGTTACGCGTCAGAGAGATGATTTTTCTGTATGGGTTACAGTAAGACCTCATCTTACAGATATTCCTAAAAGTGTTAAACCATTGATCATTTTAGATGGTGTCCCAATATTTGACTCAGGTAATAAAATCATTAAATACGACCCTAAAAAAGTCCGTTCACTCGACGTGGTAGCCCAAAAATATTTTCTTGGTGTCTTGAATTTTGAAGGGATTTTGAATTTTACAACTTATAAAGGTAATCTGCCAGATTTTCAGTTGGATAGTCGCGCTACTATCACTGATTATGAAGGGTTACAACTTAAAAGAGAATTTTATACGCCGGTATATGAGACTGCCAGTCAGACAGAAAGCCGGCTGCCTGATTTTAGAAATGTATTGTATTGGTCGCCTGATATTAAGATCAATTCAGACGGTAAAAAGACCATCAGTTTCTATACTTCTGATCAGGAGAATAATTATACAATTATGCTTCAGGGAATTAGTTCTTCGGGAAAAGCAGGTTCTGCGAGTTTGAATATTGAGGTTAGGAAATAGTTTGAAAACATGTACTATTAGATCGGCGACCCCCAAAGGTGGTCGTATGTTTATAGAAACAGAATAAAAAGCCCGTTCCCCGACTCTAAAGGGGTCGAATGTATTTGTAATTATCACATACGACCCCTTCAGGGTCGTGATTTTCGCAAAACGTTTCTATAAACATTTGACCCCTTCAGGGTCAGTAGAAAGAATTCCACCATGTATCGTAATCGTCATGATTGGAGAAACTTTTAAATCATGTCATTGCTAGCGCGCACCCATTGTTAAATATTTAAGGATTGGGAGGTTCCAGCTTTCGCTGGATCCGATTTTATCCAATGACAAATCGGAGAGGTTCCAGCCTTCGCTGGAATCGGTGCAAATTTAACGAATCTATCCGCAGCAAGATCCAAAATTGCCAAACCCGAAATACATAAAGTCAAAATTTGAGTAAAATGAAACATCATTTACTATACGTTTCCGCAGTACGATTCCAGCGAAGGCTGGAATCTCCTCCCTCCCTCCCAAAAATGTGTGTCATTCCTGCGAAAGCAGGAACCTCCTGCAACCAGTCTTATAATTTCAAATCAACGCATGCTGTATTCTTCATAATACCTTAAAATGCGCTTTTTACCCCGCGGAAAAGGCAACCCAAGAATTCTCTTAGTAGACTCTTAAATAATGGGTTGGGTGCCTATCTGTTGTGCTTGCCCCCTTTGTTAAAATAACCTCTTCTACATCAAATAAAAATATTGATAACTAAATTTTCACCAGACACTAATGTTTTAGTAATTTGTGATTGCAATTATAATCACCCCAAATATGATTCTTAAAAAATCCCTTAGCAGTATCTTTTCCTGCCTTATTCTAAGCTTAATTCTGTTATTTTCTTCTGATCAGATTCAGGCACAAAGTAAAACCAAAGATTTTAAGATCAGTTTACAATGGCAGCCGGTTCAGAATAATTTTGAAGGGAAGAGTCAATCGCTTTCGGTTCTGAGTTTGACCAATGAATCTGCCGTGGATTTACCTTCAAATGGATGGACTTTATATTTTAATTATTCAGGTGATTTTTCAAAACCGGATAGCAGAGGATTAACAATATCCTTTGTCAATGGGGATCTCTATAAAATTGAGCCAAATGCAGCTTCTGATGGCATATCTGCAGGAGCAAGGATAGATTTTCAGATGGTCAGATCGGGGATTATTGACAATATTACCCAATCCCCTCAGGGATTTTATCTGGTTCTTTCAGAGACACCCGATAAAGCAATTCCTGTAAAATGTACTTATCCGGATCCATCGAATGAATTTTTGAATTCACTCCCGGCATCCAAAACCTGGATGGATCCTGCGTATGTGTATTCAAAAAATCAAGATGTTCAGGATATCGAGGCATCGAAACTGCCACAGATATTTCCGAGTCCGATTGAGTATAAGTTAATCAATGCGCAATATACAATCAGCGGGAATACCGTTATTTCTTCAGATCCCTTATTTGCTAAGGAGGCCGGATATCTGATCGATGAGCTTGGTAAATTGCTTAATTCTAAACCAGCAATCCGGCAGAACAATACAAATGGTATCGTTTTAAAACGAGATCCTAAAATTGCAGAGGAAGGCTATGAATTAAGTGTTTCGGATAAGGGAATATTGATCGCTGCATCAACGCCAGCCGGGGCATTTTATGGTATTCAATCGCTCAAGAGTCTGATACCTCCATTAAGTTGGAAAAGTAAACAGAATTCAATAGCCCTTCAGGCTGTTGAAGTAAAGGATGAGCCCCGTTTTGGATACCGGAGTTTTATGCTGGATGTGGCCAGGAATTTTCAAACGAAAGAGGAAATACTTAAAGTCCTGGATCTGATGAGTTTATATAAGTTGAATGTGTTTCATTTCCACTTTTCTGAAGATGAGGGCTGGAGGGTTGAAATTCCCTCGCTTCCTGAGTTAACCCAGGTTGGGAGTGTGAGAGCTCATACTGTTGATCATAAAAGTAATATCCAACCTGCATTTGCTTCTGGGGGTGTTCCAAATCAATTGCCTGGCAGCGGACATTTAAGCCGGAAGGATTTTATTGAAGTTCTGAAATATGCTGCTACACGCCATATTCAGGTTATTCCTGAAATTGAATCTCCGGGTCATGCCCGTGCGGCGATTAAAGCGATGGAAAGCCGGTATGAGAAGCTGATGAAAGCGGGGAAAACGGCCGAAGCAAGCAGATACCGTTTGATCGATCCTCAGGATAAATCCCAATACCGTTCTGTACAGGGCTGGAGTGATAATGTGATGGATGTAGCCTTGCCTTCAGTTTACAATTTCATTGAAAGGGTTACTGATGATTTGATTCTGATGTATAAAGAAGCAGGAGCACCATTAAAAACGATCCATTATGGGGGAGATGAAGTGCCGGCGAAGGTATGGGAGAAATCTCCGGCATATCTGAAGCTAAAAAGCACAAATCCTGAGATAAAATCAACGGATGATCTCTGGTATTACTATTTCGGAAAATTAAACGCAATGGCTAAAAAGCGTGGTCTGTTTGTCTCGGGTTGGGAAGAGGCAGGAATGCGTAAAACAACCCTCGATGGCAAACCGCATTATATTGCCAATCCGGATTTTGCAGATGATCATTTCCAATTGCATGTATGGAATAATGTGATTGGCTGGGGTGCGGAAGATCTGGCTTACAAGCTTGCAAACGGAGGTTATAAAGTAGTTCTTTCACCTGTTTCGAATCAATATTTTGATCTGGCTTATAATAACTCTTATTATGAACCCGGCTATAAATGGGGAGGTATGGTCGATGTTGATAAACCCTTTTATTTTATTCCCTATGATTTTTTGAAGAATGTCAAAGAAGACGGACAAGGCAGGCCAATCAAAGATCTGGATCAGACTAAAATGATCAGGCTGACTGATTATGGTAAATCCAATATCGTCGGACTGCAGGGATTGTTATGGTCTGAGAATAATGTGAGCAAGGAAAGACTGGAGTATATGATGCTTCCGAAATTACTGGGCCTCGCCGAAAGGGCCTGGGCACAGGAGCCAGAATGGGCGGTTGGTGAGTATTCTATTCTGAATGATCTATACTTTAAAAATTCCTGGTCTCAATTTGCCAATCGTGTCGGGAAGCGTGAATTGCCGCGTCTGACTTATTATAATGGAGGCTTTTCCTATCGCATTCCTGAACCGGGATTGAAGCTTGAGGATGGAAAGGTACATGCCAATATTCAGCTCCCCGGAATGGAGATCAGATATACCAAAAATGGTTCAGATCCGGTATCCGGAAGCGCGATTTATTCTAGTCCCTTAAACGAAAAGGGAAAGTTTCGCTTTGCCGCTTTTGATGTATCAGGAAGGAGAGGAAGGATTGTGGGGATAGAGAATAAATAGGCAATAGTCTGAATAAATACTTAATAATTGCAGAACCCGATCTCAGTTAAATGTCACATATGATTATTGCATTTAATTTATAATCACTAACATAATTAACTAATATTTACTTTTTTAAAATACAATGTCAAATCCCTCAAATAAAGAAATAGCAGAATCGTATGTTGAGAGTAAACTAAGGGAGCAGGCTACACATTTGCAATCACTAATAACTTCTTTAGAGGATATTGTATTTGAAATTGATGCGAACCAGCTATTCAAAAATGTTTGGGTATCTGATGATGCTTTGCTTTTTATGCCCAGGGAGAAATTTTTGGGTAGAAAGATAGCAGATGTTATGGGCCCTGATTCCGAACGGTTTACTGAGCCAGTAAAAGAGGTGGTCAGAACTGGTGTCCAGCAGGAGCTGGTATATCAGCACATAGATGGTAGTATTAATGAATGGTTTAAGGCTAAGGTGAAACCGGTGTTTAAATCACCTGATCCTGAAAAGTATATATTAATATTAAGCATTCAGAATATAACTGAGCAAAAGCTTGCCGAGTTGGCATTGCAGGAAACAAAAGATGAACTTGAATTTACTGTTCAGCTTTTGGATGTAAGTCAGGAGCTAAATCAAACTGCAGGTTGGGAATTAAATTTATTAACACAAGAAGTTTTTTGTACCAAACAAGCATACATTTTATTTGATTTACCAGAAGGTTTTAAGTTTGATTTTCAAATCACAAAGTCATTTTTTGTTGAAGATGATTATGATAGCCTTATCAATCATGCAATGGAATCAGTAACTGAAAGAAAGGCCTACGATTTGGAGTTAAGGATAATTACTTCAAAAGGTATCATGAAATGGGTTCGTGCTACCGGACTTCCGGTGATTAAGGGAGGTAAGGTAATAAAGTTGCGGGGGGCATTGATGGATATTACCCCGAAAAAGGCAATTGAGCAGGAACTTATTGATGCAAAAAATGAGGCTGAAATTGCATTTAAAGTAAAATCTGATTTTTTGTCAATCATGAGCCATGAAATTAGAACTCCATTGAATGGTATTATAGGTATTGCGAATCTTTTAAAATTAAATCATACAGAAGACCAGAAGGAATATGTCAATAATCTAATCTTCTCAGCAGATCACCTTCTGTCATTAATAAACGACATACTTGATCTTACTAAGATTGAAAGTGATCAGGTTGAATTAGTTAATACAGAGGTAAATCTCTTGCAATTAACAGAGAGTATTAAAAATCAGTTTGTTTCATTAACTGAGGCGAAAGGTATAAAGTTGGAAAGTGTCCTGTCAGGAAAGATACCTCAAACAGTCATTGCTGATCCGATTCGTTTGGGACAAATTTTGAATAATCTGATCGGAAATGCAGTTAAGTTTACTGATCAGGGTACTATTAGCCTAGTTATGGAGTTGATTGCAAATGATAGTAAGAGTGTTAAGATTAGGTTTACAGTAAAAGATACAGGTATCGGGATACCGGAATCCCTTCATGATAAAATTTTTGAAAACTTTAAACAAGTTCAGCAATCACCCTATCGAAAACATACTGGTACCGGTCTCGGGCTTGCGATCACTAAAAAGCTGCTTAAGCTCTACGGAAGTACTATTGTTTTAAAAAGCAAGATAGGTATAGGGACTGAGTTTCAGTTTGAAATTGCCTTTGGATTGCCCCATAAGCAAGTGCTTTCAGTCAAAAATGAAATTTCAGGTGGTTTATCAGATCATAGGGAAAAACTCTCCGGATTACGCACATTAATTGTGGAAGATAATGTTATTAATATGATGGTGGCCAGGAAGCAGATGGAATATTTTGGTATAAAGCCTGACAGTGCCGGGAATGGTCGTGAGGCTTTACAGTATTTAAATAAAAGTCCATATCATGTTGCGCTGGTTGATTTGCATATGCCTGATATTGATGGTTATATGCTGGCTGATTTAATAAGAGAGAAGTTTCCTGATACTCATATTATTATATTTACTGCTGATATAATGACTGATGTGAAACAAAGGTTGGCTGATATGAATATCCATGATATTTTGAATAAGCCTTTCAATCCTGATAATATGTATAGTCTTTTGTTAAAGGTAGCTCAGGATAAAATGTGGGATTAATGTAAATTATATTTCTGATTGAAGCGCAGTTTACTTTGTATTATTCATGAATTCATATCAACCCAAAACAGAGGTTGACGATTCTTTAAACTCCTGAATAATTTAAAAAAAAGCGACTATTATTGTTGTCTCAAATTATTTGTATTTAAGTAAAATTGAAGATTCCCCTGCTTCAATTAGTTTAAACTTTGTTCGTATATCAACAGGAACACTATCCCAAATGTCTGTGGGTTTGCCTTTATATGCAATTTCAAGTGTGGCGGTAGAACTACTATAAGTCATCCCAACCGCTTTTACTATTTTCATTTTTTGAATACTTTCTTTTAATAAAGAAAGGCTGAGGTTGTCATAATCTACACCGGGTATGGTGAGCGTCATGGTATCAGCTTTTCCTGTGAATAATTTATTAGCAGATAGCAATGCATTCTTAAGATTTGTGAATGCCATTTTTAAAGAATCTGTTTTCGTTTTGGTAGATTCTTCAGATGGTTTTTGTACGGATTTTATTGTGTCTGGCACTGGTGGAGCCGGTGCTGGTTCCTGTGCTGAGCATATTGTATAAATCAGTATCAATAAGCCTGTTAAGATGAGCTTCATTTCAATTAGTATTTAATTCGTTACGGAGCTATTATTTATATATCAGCAGGCTCATCGTAGGTTTTATCGATGTGGGGTACTGAACTGTATCCGAAAGTCCAGCCGCCAAAACTATCTTTAAATGAGGTGAATACACATTGCCTGTCAATAACATGTGTTCTTGTTCTGTAATGGGTTTTTTGAACAAAGCGAACCTTAACAGGATAAACTGTTGTATTATGGCCATTAGCCGGATTGCCGCCGTCATTGTATTGCCACTTCCTGGGACTGCCTAACTGAAAGCTCATAATTTCATAAGTAACCGCACCATCCATACCGGGAGATGCTGCCTTTGCGATTAGCTTATCCATCCAGGCTGCTAGGTTAGCCTGCGTTGGCTTAGCGTCCTGAACTACTTTTACTTGAAATGGTACTCTCAATTCGACTTTAGGGAGGGAAGCACCGAAATCCATAATCAGAAAAGCTGAAATTGCATAAACCAAGCGAACTTGAAGTGTAAAAATCAGTTTCATACGCTAGTATTTTGCATTCTATTTAGTCGCTATCAGAAGAGCGCCTTTGCCTGATTTTACAACCTTATTGTTCTCTGATTGAAGAGTGTAAGAACTTCCGAATGAAATTCCTCCCATCGCTGTACTTATCGCGATTGAAGCACCATCATTTGCCAGGAGGTTTCCGGCACCACCGGCTATAATATTTCCGGCACCACCAGATATAATTCCGGCACCGCTTGCCGCGATAATCTGACCTGCGTTCGTTGAAAGAGCGGCGGCCGCTATTTGTTTACCATTCTGGAAGATGCCTACAACAGCTACATCTTTAACAACTGACGTAGAAAGTGTAATTCCCGCTTGTTTTAAAGAGGTCTGGAAATCAGACACATATTTTTTCAATTCTGCGTAATTTGCCCATGTGCCGCCATTGTAATTTTTGATATTCAGCTCCAGGGCATTCGGGCTCCGGCCGTACAATTCGGAGTATGACTGGAAAATCCATGGATCGCCTTTAAGTACACCGGCTTTGGAGGAAATGTAGCCTGAAACATATTGCTTCAGTTCCGGGTAACTTTTCCAGGATCCATTATTATAGTTGTTTATATTCAGTTCAGAAGGAGTTGGTTGCCGGGAATATAATTCCTTATATGCCTGGATTATCCACGGATCGCCCTGCTGGGCTGAAACTGTCATAATGGCAACTGAACTAAACAATAGGAGGGTGAGAAGCATTTTCCGTATCATATGGATTAAATTTAGAGTTTTTTAATAACCGCAATTTCGACTAAATACCAAATCATCACAATACAGCATATGCATGATTTATCTCCGGATTCAAATACTTTATCAAAACATTTTATAGCTTTAATTCCTGGCTTTCATCCTAAATTAATGGCGATATGGGCCGGCCTTAACTATGATCAGGTTCTGCTGTACTGCATGCATTCTCTTATTTCTTTTGCCGTCACGCATCATTGCGCAGACGCAATTGATCGAGCAGTTGAAATCGGCCATAGAGAAAGCGCCGAGCACGACAGAGAAACTCCAGGCACTTTTTGAGTTATGTGAGCAAAGGCAATCTTTAAATACAGACACTTTATGTAAATACGCATACCTTTCACAATCACTCAGTGCCTCACAAAAAAGCTTAGAAAGTAAAGCATTGGCTTCCTATTATGTTTCCTGTTGTCTTGTAAAGGGAGGAGATTTAAGTAAGGCGCTGAATATTTGTAATGCCTATCTGTCCAAAGCTTCAAAGCAAAAAATATCAATTAGTACATTGCAAAAATTAAAAACACTTAAGGCTCAGATTTTAGTAAGAAGTTATCAGTATGAGAAAGGGCTAAAAGAAGTTTATGAAATTTTACATACTGCCGAGAGAACTGAAGATACCCTGACTCAGATGATAGCCAGAAATGGAATAGGGTGGATTAATATGGAAATGAAACAGGCGAACGAAGCGCTAAGATGGTTTTATAGTGCAATAAGTGTTTCCGGGAGTGTAAACTTTCATGAGAAAAATAGTAATATATACTCAAATATAGCTGGAATTTATAAGCAGAAACATAAATACGACTCTGCTGAATACTTTATTAAAAAGTCTCTGGACTTATCCAGCAAGCAGGAAAATATTTTTTATTATGCGAATAGTTTAAATATTCTGGCAAGTATTTATATCGATACCGATCGTTCTGAACTTGCTGAAGCGCCATTAAAAGAGGCATTGTCAATTCGTGAAAAGATTGGAGATCCGTTTTATATTGTATCAGACATGGGGCTTTTGGCAATATATTATGCGAACACTTCGAGGCCTGAAAAAGGTATAGCCTTAAGCCAGGAAGGCATCAAATTAGCTAATACATTTAACATCTCTTCAAAGTTGCCTTTTTTGTACGAGGCTTTGGGAGAAAGTTACAAATCTGCAAAGGATTACAAGAATTACAGCAGTATACTGGAAAGGATTCAGGAACAAAAAGATTCTATGTTCGAGGCAAATTCTGCCGCTGCAAGAGCAGAGATGGAAGCTAAATATGATTTAAACAAAAAGGAGAATCTGATTAAACTTCAGAAAAGTGATATCCGGCGTAAGAATAATTTGATTTTGGGATCAGCACTATTGTTTGTACTCAGCATATCATTTGGCTTGCTGTTATTCAGGGTCTTTAAAAACAATCAGCAGATCAAGTTGCTTAAAATGCAGGCTGAAGAAAAGCGTATCTCTGCCTATGAAGTTATCTCGGCACGTGAAAATGAGCGTAAAAGAATCTCCAGAGATCTTCACGATAATATTGGAGCCTATGCAACAGTACTGATTGCAAGTACTGAAGAGTTGAAGAATCCAAAAGATGAGAATCATATCCAAATCACTGCTCAGCAGGTTGCTCTGAATGCAAAAAAAATCATGAGCTCTCTTCAGCAAACTATCTGGGTGCTGAGTACAGATTTAATTATCATCACTGACTTTATCGACCGATTCAAATTATTTACTAAGGATATCCTGAGACAATTTCCTGAAGTCAGGGTAAGCTATAAGGAACAAATAAAAAATGATTTTGAGTTATCCCCTTCCGAAGCTTTAAATCTTGTCAGAATTATGCAGGAAGCTTTCCAGAATTCAATCAAGCATGCCAATCCCCGCAATATAATTATCACTGTTATAGCGGATACTACGATCTGTATTTCCATCAAAGATGATGGGAAAGGTTTTGAAATGGACCAGGTTTCCGATGGTTATGGGATACTGAATATGAAGTACCGTGCCAATGAGGCTGATTATGACCTGGATATTGTTTCAGGCGATTCAGGGACAGAGTTAAGTTTGAAAAAAAGGAGTATGACTTAAAGCGTATGATTTCTATTTAAGGATATAGGTATGATAATTAAGTTGGCACTGGTAGATGATAAACCGATTGTTCGCAAAGCGATCAGAGATAAACTATCGGCATTTGAGAATATAAAGATTGTTTCAGAATCTTCTGATGGGGAGGATTTTCTAAAAGCTTTAAAGTTATTATCTCAGGAGGCTTTACCCAATATTGTGTTGGTCGATCTGGAAATGCCGCACATGGATGGTATTCATACCATTGCAATTGCTTCAACGCTTTATCCTGAAATGAAATTTATTGTGCTCACCATATTCGATAACAATCAGAAGATATTTGAGGCGATAAAAGCAGGTGCAAACGGTTACTTATTGAAGGATGATGACGCCATTATGATTAGTGAAGCAATTTTTAACGTAATGAGCCATAATACAGTTCCGATGTCACCGGCAATTGCCAGAAAAACATTGGTTTTATTAAAGACCGGATTTAACGGGACTAATGTCCATTCCGTTTCGAGTCAGCTTAGCCAGCGTGAACATGATGTGCTCTTACAGTTAGTTGAGGGACTGGACTACAAACAAATAGCAAGTAAATTATTTATAAGTCCGGCTACGGTTCGTACTCATATTACTCATATTTATCAAAAACTGCATGTTACTTCAAAGGCACAAGCCATTAAAATGGCTTATAAAAACAATTGGCTATAAACTTGATTTGTGATAAGTTTAACTTTTGACTTGCAAATCATCAACCTAACGAAAGGAAAATTATTGAAATTAACCAAATTTTCGTTTATTGGTGATTATTAATTGACTCCGTAGCTCAGTTGGTAGAGCAACAGACTCTTAATCTGTGGGTCCTGAGTTCGAGCCTCAGAGGGGTCACAATACAGGCCGATGGATCAATTCATAGGCCTGTATTGTACCAGGTAAAAATCCTGAATCTTTTAAAAAAGATTATTTGCTCAGTTTATCATCAAGCGAAAAACGTCCCGGACCAGTAAAGAATATCACAATAAACATACCGAGGAAAAGGAGTGATTTTTCTTTTGTGCCAAAGTCATCTGCAGCATGAACAATAAAAAATGCAACCGCCATATTGATGATCAGTGGAATTAAGGATAAGCGGGTATAAAGCCCTATGATAACAAGAATGGCGCATAAAAACTCCGCAAAAGTTGCAAGATAAAGTGATGGGATCTCACCCAATCCAACAGGATCTCCAAATTTCAGATCCCCCGCGAGAATTTTCTGAAATTTAGGGTAACCATGAGTCAGCATTACTGCGCCCGAAACAATCCGAAGAAATAACAAGCCCAAATCATGGGCTAAAGGTCCGCTTGACATAAATTGTGATTTCATGATCTAAAATTTAAGTATAAAGAATGATTCTTCTATCTCTAAGATAACAGGATTTTTTAGTTTATTTCAAATTTTACCTTTGAGTTAATTTTTTAATTGATTTGCTAAGCTGATTGCTGTTGAAGTTCTATTCGTTTATCCTCACAAATTGTGATCCTCATCATTTTCACTTTTTTTATTTGGATATGTGTCTTTTACTTACCTTTGTAAGTGAACGCTCACTATTTTTATTAATCAATGAAAATCTCCGATACTAATACTTTTACCGAAAGACAGATTGAGATCATGCAGGCTGCTACTCAGCGGATTGATAAACACGGAATTCAGGATCTTACCATTAAGAATCTGGCAGCAGATCTGGAACTGTCTGAGGCCGCGCTTTATCGCCACTTTAAAAGTAAGAATGACATTTTAATGGGCTTACTTAATTATTTCATTCTGGAAATGGAGGTCAGACTCTCTGCAATAATCAGCCAGGCAGAGGTAAAGGCAGAAGACTTGTTAAAGGAGGTTTTTGATTCACAGCTTGGCAGCTTCGTGAAAAATCCTGCAATTGTAAGTGTAATCTTCTCAGAAGGGATTTTTCAATTCAATAAGGATTTAAACAAAAGAGTAATGGAAATGATGAAGTTAATGCAGCTCAATATTCAGTCTGTGATTTCAAAAGGCATTGACGCAGGTCAGATCAGAGACATTGCTGATCCTTCTACCATCACTACAATCATTATGGGTAGTATGCGCATGACTGTCCTGAAGTGGAAACTATCCGGACATAAATCAAATCTCATTCAAGATGGTACTACTGTGCTATCCGGAATTTTGAACATGATAAGAAAGTAATACCAATCATCTAATGACACTCATTGTATCATATTTTAATTAATTTAACCCATGAAGTTAGTAAGTATTCACAAACATGCTCTTCTGTTAATATTGCTGCTCTTTGTATCGTTAAGCTTAAATGCTCAGCAATGGTCATTAGAGCAATGCATTGATACCGCACAGGTACATAATAAGAACCTGCAGATGAGCCGGAACAGTATCTTAATCCTTGAGCAAAAGGAGAAGGAAGCAAAAGCGAATTTACTGCCCAAGCTTGCACTTAATGCTGATTACCGGTATTACACAGATCAGCCTACCCAATTATTACCCCAGTCGGTTTTTGGCGGACCAGCAGGACAGTTCAAAGAAACACGCTTCGGTGTGCCGCATAATATCAATGCGAATATTCAGTTTTCCATGCCTCTGTACAATGCCCAATTGAATAGTGCTGTTGATAACAGCAAAATCGCTTCTGAGTTGACTGAGTTGCAATATCAACGCACCGCAGAGCAGGTTATTTATGATATTTCAAATCTATACTACAATGCTCAGATACTTCATCATCAGCTTAGCTTCATAGACAGTAATATCGTTAACACGAAGAAATTACAAAAGAATATAAGTCTTCTGCATGAGCAGTTAATGGCTAAAAGTTCTGATGTCAGCAAAGTGGATTTGCAGCTTGAGCAATTGAATACTCAAAAGGAAACCGTGAGAAGCAGATATGTACAGGTATTAAATACGCTTAAGTTTCTAATGGGACTTCCCCAGGAAAGTTCAATAAGTATCGATCCAGCAATAAAGTATCAGGTTAAGCAGGAATATGCAAGTTTATCCAGCCTGGATATGCGTCAGGCCCGGATTCAAAACCGTTTGATCAGCGCTGAGCTTAACACGATCAAATATTCAAGACTGCCTACACTGTCATTGTTTGGTTCACAGGGCACCACGGGCCTGGGTTATGATAAAAGTCCTGGTCAGTTTTTGAAATTTTTCCCTGTTGGATTTGCAGGCATACAATTGTCTTATCCATTATTTCAGGGAACAGTAACGAAACACAAGATCAATCAGAAAAAGTATGAACTGAAGAATAATGAGCTTCAGATAAGTCTGTTAAGCGAGCAGAATATAATGCAAGTTGATAATGCTAAAATGCTGCGGCAAGTCGCTCAGAAATCAACAGAGACCATTCTGCTTCAAATGAGACTTGCACAATCAATTTATAATCAAAATATCATACAACAAAAGGAGGGAACCGCAAGCTTAACAGATGTTCTCTTAGCTGATGCTGTATTACGTGAATCGCAACAGTCCTATTTAAATTCGGTGGTCGATTATTTGAAAGCTGACCTCGATTATAAAAAGTTAACCGGAAATATTTCTCTCATTAAATAATATCAGCAATGAAAATCACAATTAAAAAAGTCCTGATTGTTTTAATCCCAATAGTTCTTGTATTGCTTGCAGTTATCAGGCTTAAAAGCAATAAAGACAAGACTCAGAAGGGAGTTTATCAGTACGATAAGGGACAGGTAATTTATGTTCAGGTGGATACTGTAAAGTTTGAAGATATCAATTCAACTTTT